>JBBSII010000044.1:0-13196 GCA_038232175.1 Thermomicrobiales bacterium | reverse complement strand
CCGGGGACATCCGGCGGGCTGACGGTGCCATCGTCGTTGAGGCGCAGGGTGTGGTGGTACGTCTTGCCCCACATCGGGTCCACGCTGTCCCGGTAGAACTCCAGGATCAGGCCGTTGGCGATCGCGGCGACGAGGTGGACATGGATATCCTGCGAGCCGTGCGGCGCGATGTCCAGGTCGTTCGCCTGCGCGAGAGCGACGACTTTCATGAACTCCGTCACCCCGCCGAGTACCTTCGCGTCCGCATTGAGGATCGCCGCCGCATTGTGCGCGATCAGGTCGCGGAAGCCGTAGCGCGTGTACTCGTTCTCGCCGGTGGCGATCGGGATGCTCGTCGCCTCCGCGAGCTTGCGGTGCCCTTCGTAGTCGTCGGGCTGCACCGGCTCCTCGAACCAGTAGATGTCGTACTCCTCGATCCGCTTCGCGAATTGGATCGCCTGGTAGTAGCGGTAGGCGCAGTTCGCGTCCACCAGCAGCTTGACATCCGGCCCGATCGCCTCGCGCACCGCCTTGACGCGCTCCACGTCCTCACGGATGGAGACCGCGCCGACCTTCATCTTTATCGCCTTGGCGCCCATCGCAATATTGTCGCGCATTTCCTGCTGAAGCTCCTTCAGCTCCTTGCCTTCCTCGTAGTAGCCGCCCGCGATGTAGGTCGGCACACGGTCGCGGAAACCGCCGAGCAGTTTGTAGAGCGGTAGCCCGGCAACCTTGCCCCGGATGTCCCACAGGCCAATGTCGATGGCGCTGATCGCGCGCGTCGTCAGGCCGCGTCGGCCGATCAGTTTGGGGACCCACATCTTGTGCCAGAGGCGCTCGACATCGATTGGGTCCTCGCCGATCAACTGCTGCTTCAGATGCTCAATCGTCGCCTTGCCGACCAACCCGCCCCCGCCGAGGCCGATGCCGGTGATGCCCTCATCCGTCTCGATCTTGACGAGGTCGAGACCGGAATGTGTGTACGTGTGCAGCCCGTTCGAGATCGGCTTGTGGCGCGGCCAGCGGTACTCCTCGGTGGTGATGCCGGTGATTTTCACGCGCGATGTCCTTTCATGAATGTCCCAATATTCGATGGTAGGGCGGGCTTTCCAGCCTGCAAGTCTGGGGCTGGGACTGGGACGCACGCTGGAAAGCCCGCCCTACCGGATTGATCGCAAGCCGAAGCCCTCGCCCCCTTCGCTACTGGCTGATCCACCACTCCGACTCGCGCAGCGAGCCCCAGACGTTGGGGAAGCCTTGGATGCGCTTGTCCACAAGGAAGTTGCCCAATTCGAACCACATGTAGCCGAACCAGGCCGATTCGTACATCAGGTTCTGCGCCTTGACGAACACCTGCTGCCGCACCTTGTCGTCGTACGAGGCGTCGGCTTGATTGAGGGTATCGAGCAGGCCGGGCACCTTCGCGCGGCTATAGGCGGAGTTGCCGCCCTCCGCCCAGGTGACGAGCAGGTCGTTCGTCGGGTCCACCGCGACGCCGCTGAGGCGAGTCGCCATCTCGAAATCGTTGTTGATGCGGACCTTGTCGCCCCACGCGACGCGCTCGACGATGTCGAGGCTGATCTTGACGCCGATCTTGTCGAGCATCGCCTGGATGAGTTGCGCCTGCTGCATATCAACCTCGCGGTTGTGCGCCGTCAGCCGCACGGTGAGCGGCAGCGTCACCCCGGAATCCTTGATGAGCGCCTTCGCCTTGTCGAGGTTGAACTCATAGGAGGGCACGGTGTTGTCGTAGCCGATCGCGCCCGGCACGAACTCGTAGGGAAGCGGGATGCCGATCCCCTGCCCGAGCGCCTTCGCCATCGCGTCGCGGTCAATCGCGTACTCGATCGCCTGACGCAATTTCAGGTTGTCCTGGAACGGTGGCTTGATGGCGTTGAAGAAGAATTGCCGCTTGGAGCCGGCGTAGGGGGACTCGATGTAACGCGCGGTGGCGATCTGCCGCGCCGCCGCGACGTTGCGACCCGGCACGTTCTGCATGAAATCCGCCGTGCCCGCGCGCATCTCGTTAAACTGCGTCGTCGCCTCGATGATCACGCGGTACGTCGCGCCGTCGGCGTAGGGGAGCGGTTTGCCGTCCGCGCCCATCTGCCAGTACGACTCGTTTTTCGTCACGACCAGCTTATCGCCGGAGGCGAAGCTGACGAACTTGAAGGGGCCGGTGCCCACCGCGTTCGACTTGAGCCAATCCTCGCCGTGATCGTCCGCCGCCTTCTTCGAGACGATTGCCGTGTTGTTAATCGCGTCGCTGAGCGAACTCAGGATGGCATCGCTCGGGCGGGTGAGGTTCAGTTGGACGGTGAGGGGATCGAGTACCTGCGCGGGATTAGCCTTGTCCGCGGCGGGCAGGAAGTTGGCAGCAAAACTCTTGGGGTTCTGCACCATCCGTTTCAGATTCCAGACGATCGCGCCCGCATCGAGCGGCGACCCGTCGTGGAACTTGACGTTCTCGCGCAGCTTGAACACGATCGTGTTGCCGGAAACGTCCCACGATTTGGCGAGCATCGGCTGGACGCCGAACTGTCCCTGGGCATTCGGCCGCCATGCAAGCAGCCAGTCGTAGCAGGCGCTGGCCGTCGGGCCGCTCGCGAAGATGGGATCCATCGAGACGAAGTCGTTGATCTGCATGATGCGCAGTTGCCCGCCGCGCTTCACCGCCGCATTCGTCGTGGTGGCGCTCGTCGCCGCCACCGTCGGCGCTATCGGCGCTGCCGCCGCCGCGCTCACGGATGTGGCGACTGCCGGCGTGACGATCTGCGGGACAATAGCCGCCGTGGTCGGGGCTTTGCCCACTGTCGTCGGTGTGGCGGCAGTCGACCCTCCGCACGCCGCGAGGATACTTGCCGCCGCGATGCCGCCGATACCGGCCAGCGCGGTACGCCGTGAGACTCGTGCTCCTGTAAGCATCCTTCCCTTCCTTTCCAGCCACCGAACGCTCAGCGGCCTCCTCGGTTTTTCAGCCGTGGGTCGAGCGCCTGCCGCAATCCGTCACCCACGAAGTTGAACGCGAGCGCCGTGATAAAGATGGCGATCCCCGGTGCGAATGCCAACCACGGCGCGGTTTCGAGATAGAGCGAGCCCGACCGGAGCATCGCGCCCCAACTCGCGGTCGGCGGCACGACCCCGACGCCGAGGAACGAGAGCGACGCCTCCGTGACGATGGCGGTCGCGATCAGCAGGGTCGCCTGCACGATGATCGGCGCAGTGACATTCGGCCAGATGTGGCGGGCCATGATGATGCGCGGCGGGACGCCGATCACCCGCGCGGCCGCGACATATTCGCGCTCCCGCTCGGAGAGCGTCTGCCCGCGCGTCAGCCGTGCGATCGTCGTCATCGAGACGAAGCCGATGGCGATCATCGCGTTGCCGATACCCGGCCCGAGCGCGGCGGTGATCGCCAGCGCGAGGATCAGGGCGGGGAACGCCTGCACCGCGTCCACGAATCGCATGATGACGTTGTCCGTCGTGCCGCCGGTGAACCCGGCAAGCAGCCCCAGCGTGACGCCGATACCGAGCGCGATCCCCGCCGCGATCATGCCGACCTCAAGGGAGACGCGCGAGCCGTAAATGACGCGGGAAAGCACGTCGCGCCCCAGATCGTCCGTGCCGAGCAGGTGCTGCGCGGATGGGGATTCGGTGAGCGCGAGATAATCCTGCTCGTTCGGGTCGTACGGCGCGATCAGGGGGGCGAGGAGCGCGCAGAGGAGGACGATCGCCAGGATTGCCAGCCCAGCCCCCGCGAGCCGCACGTCGAGTATGCGGCGGAACGTGCGCCACCGCACCCGGCCCGGCCCGGCCTGACGGGCGGTGGGGAGCGCGGTGGCCTCAACGCCGACGCGCGGCGGGAGACGCAGGTTCTGGCTCTCGCTGCTCATCGGTACCGGATCCGTGGGTCGAGATAGCCATAGGTCAGATCGGTGATCAGGTTCGCGACCATGACGGCGAGTGCGAGCATGAGCACCGCGCCTTGCAGCAGCGGATAATCCCGGTTCGCGATCGCGTCCACCGCTGCGCGCCCCACGCCGGGGATCGCGAAGACTGTCTCGACAATTGCCGCCCCGGAAACGAGTTGACCCGTTTGCAGGCCGATGATCGTCACAATCGGGATGAAGGCATTCTTGAGCGCGTGCTGGACGATGACGCGCCGTTCCCCTAGCCCCTTGGCGCGCGCCGTGGCAATGTAATCCTGCCCCAGCACCGCGATCAGCGCCGAGCGCCCCTGCCGCATGATGACCGCCGCCGAGTGCGTCCCGAGCACGATCGCCGGGAGCGCGAGTTGCTTCAGGCTCAGCGACAGATTCGCGGACGGCGCGGTGTAGCCACTCGGCGGCACCCAATGGAGGAGCACCGCGAAGACATAGACAAAGATGAGCGCCTGCCAGAAACTCGGCAGCGCGATGCCGCCCAGCGCGAAAACGGAGGCGCTGACGTCCAGCCTGCTTCCCGGCCGAAGCGCGGAGATGATCGCCGCCGTCAGCCCGATCGCCACGCCGACGAGCAAACCGGCGAAACCAACATACAGGCTGACCGGCAGCCGCCGGAGCAGGATTTTCGTCACCGGCTCGTTCGTGCGGATGGACGTGCCGAGGTTCCCGTGTGCGACGCGGCCGAGCCACTTGCCGTACTGCACGTAGATCGGTTGGTCGAGGCCGAGGTCATGCCGGAGCGCCTGATACGTCGCCCGGCTGCCGGCATTCTCCCCGAGGACGGCGATAGCGGGATCACCGGGGAGGATATAGAGAAGCCCGAACGAGATCACGCTTGCGATCAGCAGAACGGGGACCATGCTCGTCAGGCGACGAACGATGTATTCACCCATGTGAACCGATCTCCACGGTGAAAGGCGGCGCGGACACTGTGTGCCAATGTGCAGCAATCGACGAGGTACACTGTATCAGCGTCCGCAGAATGGCGTCAACAAGATGAAGAGTGGAAAGGGAGCACGCAATGGTGACAATTGCGGATATCTGGGCGGCGCGGCCAATCGTCGCGGAAGTCGCGGTGCGGACGCCGCTCGTGCGGCTGCGGCTGCCGGACGCGCCCGCCGAGGTGTACCTGAAACTGGAGAACTTGCAGCCCATCGGCTCCTTCAAGTTGCGCGGCGCGCACAACGCGATGCGCGCCCTGCCGATGGAGGAACTCTCGCGCGGGGTGCTGACCGCCAGCGCGGGGAACATGGCACAGGGCGTCGCCTTCGGGGCGCAGCGGCTCGGCATCCCCTGCTGGGTTGTCGTGCCGGACACTGCCCCGGAGACGAAGATCGCAGCGGTCAAACGGATGGGCGGCGAGGTCATTCCCGTGCCGTTCGACACATGGTGGCGGACATTTGAGACCCGCGCCTACCCCGGCATCGACGCGACCTTCATCCACGCCTTCGATGACGACCGCGTGATGGCGGGCAACGGCACGATTGGGCTGGAAATTCTCGAAGACCTGCCGGAAGTAGAGACGGTGCTCGTCCCGTTCGGCGGTGGCGGGCTGGCGTGCGGCATCGCGACGGCCCTGCGCGCCCTCAAGCCGGACACGAAGGTCTATGCGACCGAGGCGGTGAACGCCGCCCCGCTCACCCCGGCCTTCGCGGCGGGCAAGCCGGTCGAAATCCCGTACACCCCGTCGTTCGCGGACGGCATCGCGGGCAAGATCGTCTTTTCGGAGATGTGGGCGCGCGCCTCCGCCCTGCTCGATGGCGCGTTCACCGCGACGGAGGAGGAGATGCGAGGCGCGGTGCGCCTGCTCGCGGAGCGCAACCGCGTGATCGCCGAGGGTGCGGGTGCCTGCCCGGTCGCCGTTGCCCTCTCTGGCAAGGCAGGCGGCGGCAAGATCGTCTGCGTCGTCTCTGGCGGCAACATCGACTTCCGCGTGCTCGCCGAAATCCTGAGTGCTGCTGCATGATACAATCGGGCAGGCAGGAATGAAGGTTCGCGACCTCATCAAGCTCCGCGAGTCTGACGGCTGGGAACTTGACCGCTGGCGTGGCGGCAGCCATCGCCAGTACAAACATCCGACGAAGCAGAATGTCGTGACGGTGAGCGGCAAGGAATCTGCGGACGTCAAACCCGGTACCCTGAGTGATATTCTCCGAACGGCAGGACTGAAGAAATGAACGAAGCGACCGTGCACTATGTCGTGATCTTCGAGACGGACGGAGACGGATACAGTGCCTATGTCCCTGATCTTCCTGGCTGTATTGCCGCAGGCGATACCCGCGAAGAGGTTGAGGAGCTGATGCGCGAAGGCATCGTCTTTCACATCGAAGGGCTCAAATTGGCCGGTTTGTCAGTGCCACCGCCGACCAGCATCGCCGAGAACATCGAAATACCTGCACATGCGGAGGAACGTTATGCATGATCTTCCTCGGCTGGCTGCCCTGATGAAAGACAAGCATTTGATCGACGAACAGATCGCACATCTCGTCGGTCGGCCCGCGCAGATTGGACATGTCGGTGAGTACATCGCCTCGGAAATATTCGACATTGCCCTCGAAAGGGCTGCGACAGCAAAGGGGATAGATGGTCACTTTGCCACGGGATCGCTCGCCGGGCGCACCGCAAATATCAAATGGTACGCAAAGTTGGAGAGCATCCTCGACCTCACACCCGCACATCTCCCCGATGATTATCTCGTCCTCACCGGTCCGCGCGTCGCACCGGCTTCATCGCGTGGCACACATCGCCCGTGGCTTATCCATTACGCCTTCCTCTTTGACGCGCATGAACTTGTTGCCGAACTGAGCGCCCGAGGCTCGAAACTCGGTGTCGCATCGAGTGTGCCCCGTCGGTATTGGGATGAGGCGGAGATTTACCCGGCGCAGAACAGTAAGCGACTACTGCTCACGGATGAGCAGCGCGCGGCGTTGGGCCCATTCAAATAGCGACGCGAAGAAGGGCGCACCGAGCGTCCTTTGGGCAGGATGCCCCCTACCCTCGTTACTCATTACTCGTTACTTCGTGCTAGCGGTAGACGCCGTTGTGGCCGATGCTGATGATGCCGGGCTGCGGGAAATAGGTGAGGCCGTGGGGGGCGATGCCGGTGCGGATGCGCTGCATCAACGCGCCGGTGCGCGTGTCCACGACGTAGACCTCGCCGTTGAAGCGGCCTGAGGTCCAGAGTTGCGAGCCGTCCGGTGAGACCTGCACCATGTCCGGGCTGCCGCCGATGTTCCAAGTGTTGACGACGGTGTTCGTCGCGAATTCGAGCACGGAAATCGTCCCCGCGACGCGGTTCGTGACGTAGAGGTAGTTCGTGTCGCGGCTGACCGCGAAGCCGTGCGCGCCCGTGCCGGTGGGGAGGAAGGCGATCTCGCGCATCGCGATCGGGTCGATCACCGAGACACCGTTGCGCGTCTGGTTCGCGACGTAGAAGACCGAGCCGTCCGGCGCGACTTTGACATCAATCGGCTGCCCACCGACGCGCACGCTGCCGAGGATGCGCATGTTCACCGTGTCCACCTTGAAGACCTGCCCGTCGAACTCGCAGCCGACAAGCAGGTAGCGGCCATCGGCGGACATGTCCATGTGGTCCACGCCGGAGCAGGGGATGCGCACACGCTGGATCAGGCCCCACGATTGCGGGTCGTAGAAGTCGAGGCTGTTCTGCGGCTCCGCCGCGACGGCCCCCTTCGTGCCGTCCGTCGTGAAGTAGAGGTTGTACGGCACCGCCGCGCCGATGTTGCGGGTCACCTTGCCCGTTTGCGTGTCGATCTCCGAGAGGGTGCTCGATCCCATGTTCTCGACGTAGAGGTGCGCGAAGTCCGGCGAGGGGCTGGCGTGGTGCGCGGTGCGCCCGGTCGGGTAGCGGTCGATCACCTGGAAGTTCGACGGGTCGATCACCGTGACATTGCCCGCCAACTCGTCCGGCACGTAGACGCGCGCGGCGAGGTTCGCGACGGGGGCCGGGTAGGGCATCCCCGCCTTCGTGTTCGCCCAGACGTTGATCGCGAGGCCCGTCGCGGGGGCGGGCTGGCCGTTCGGGTACTTCATGGCGAGCGCCTCGGTGCCGACCAGGCCAAGCGTCACCTCGCCCCGCGTCCCGGCGGCCTCGGGGTGATATTCAAAGCGCGCCCGCTCGAAGTACTGCACATGCGCCGCCTCGCCGCCGCCCGGCTCGTCGAACTCGTCCGACAGCGGGAAGCCGAACTGCGCGACGCCGCCGTTCTGCTGCCAGTAGGTGCGGAACCCGCTCGCGATGCAGCGGCTCGTCTCCGCGAAGCATTGGTCGCCCGTCACGGGGGACGCGGGGCGACCCATCGGGTAGCGTGCGATGAACTGCTCGTGCCCGATCAACCCTTGCAGCACGATGGAGGGTGTGTTGACGAACTCCTGATGATACTCCAGCCGCGTGCGCTCGAAGTACTGGACGCGGTGCGTCTTGCCGTCCATATTCGGCTCGTCGAACTCGTCCGAAATGGGAAAGCCGAGCCGCTCCGCGCCGCCGTTGTTGAGCCAGTACGCGAGCAGTAGCCCCTTGACGCACTTCGTCGTCTGCGTCGAGCACGAGGTCGGCGGGTCGACTGCGGCGGCGGTGTCGCTGGATGGGAGAAAGGTGGGGCCAAACGAGAGGAGCAAAAGCGGAAGCAACAAGAGAGTCCCAAGCAACGTCCGAAGTCGCACCGTATCCTCCTGATCGCCAAATTCGTTACGCGCCCGTTCACCGCTGCACGGTGGCCATCCCGTCCCTGTCAAAGATAGTGCGGGACAGGCCCGATGTTACGTCGATGTCGATAGCATGCACCTGATCGCGCGTATCTTACTTGGAACGTGGAAACAGAGCAAGTGCCGCCAAAGGTGTCCATCTGTCACCCCATCGCGCACATCCGCTGCGGTAGACTAATGCCGTGCGAAGTACGAGGTGCGAGGGTCATCATTCGTCGGGACAGCGAGGTACACACGTGGGCAACGGGGGAGAGACGGGCAAACTGGCGGGGAAGGTCGCGCTCGTGACGGGTGCGGGGCGCGGGATCGGGCAGGCAATCGCGCGGGCCTTCGCGCGGGAGGGTGCAGATGTCGCGGTGCACTACCGGAACTCGCGCGATGGCGCGGAGCAGACCGCCACCGATGTGCGCGCCCTTGATCGACGTGCGGAGACGTTGCAGGCGGATGTCGGTGTCGTCGCGGAGGGGCAACGGCTCATCGCGCAGACGGTTGAGCGGTTCGGGCGGCTCGATATCCTCGTCAACAATGCCGGCGCCTTCAACACAGCGAAGCTTTTCGACGTGACGGAGGAGACCTTTGATGCGGTGCTCGCGACGGACTTTAAGGGACCGTTCTTCCTCGCGCAGGCCGCCGCACGGGTGATGGTCGCGCAACAATCGGGCGTGATCATCAACTTCGCGTCCGGCGTCGCGAAGGACGCCGACCCCGGCTACTTCGTCGGCACACCGTACGCGGGCGCGAAGGCGGCGCTCTGGCGCACCAGCCAGCGGTTGGCGATGGAACTCGGGCCGCACGGCATCCGCGTCAATGTCGTCGTCCCCGGCTTCATCCACTCCAAGCGTGGGCCGCTGCCGGAGAAGGTGCGCGCGCAGTTCGCCCCGCTTGCCGCTCTCAAGCGCACCGGTGAGGTGGACGATGTCGCCCCCGTCGTCGTCTTCCTCGCCTCCGACGACGCCCGATTCATTACCGGGCAGACCGTGCTCGTCGATGGCGGCATCCGTATGCATTAGGGAAGTGCTGAGTGCTGAGTGTGAGTGCCATCTGTCGGTTGTGCTGAGATGGGTGGTCGTTGAGCGCAGAATCGCGACAACGACGGGGATGGTGAAGCAGGAGGCGCGTGCGGGAAATCTTACGGGCACGAAAAAGGGAGGGGCGGTTGCCGCCCCTCCCTCGCCGCATCCGCATCCGCTACATCTGCTGCGTGTGCTGGTCGTTTCCGTGGTGTTCGTGCTGCTCCTGATGCTCGTGCGAGCCGTCCCCCTCGGAAGTTGGCTGCGCGCCGGATTCCTTTGCAGGCGCGCCGGTGGCGGCGTTCATCCGCCGCTGGAGTTCCTCGCGCAGGCGGCGAATCTCCGAAACCGTGTTGTTGATCCGCTCGAACAACTCGGTGTTGGACGCGACGCCCGCTTGCAGGAGCCACGTCGCGCTCTCCGCCCGCGTGCTGAACAGGCCCGCTTCCACGAGACTGTCGATCGCGGCGAGCGTCCGGTCATCGACGCGGAGACTGAGGACATTCGACCGGCGGTTGTCCGGGCCGTTGGGCGTCTCGCCGTCGAAGAACTGCTTGAAGAAGCGCTTCCACTCCGGGTCGCCGGGGCGGAACCCCTCGCGGAACGCCTCGCGCATCCGCCGCTTCATCTCCGGCCAGGGGATCTGCGGCCCGCCCTCCGCCCATTGGGAGCGGAAGTCGCCCGCGTCCCGTGGCCCGCGTTGCTCGCTCCGTGAGCCGTAATTGCCGTGTGTCTCGTGTTCGTCGTGTTGCATCGTACTACTCCTTTTTGCCCCGGTGCCGTCATTCGTAACTTGTAACTCTCCGGCGCGTCATCATGTTACATCTCAATCTACGCTTTGTCAAGGCGTCGGGTTACGCCCTCGGTGGTATCCTTTCCCGATGCAGCCGTATCCATCGCTCCCCGATCTGCCAAGCTTGCCGGACATCCTCGCGCCGGGGCTGGATGTTGTCTTCATGGGGTCGAACCCAAGCATCCGCGCGGGAGAGACGGGGCATTACTACGCGCACCCCGGTAACCGCTTCTATCCGTTGCTCTTCGCGGTCGGGTTGACGCCGCGCCTGCTGCACCCAACGGAAGATACGCTGCTGCCGTCATTTGGTATCGGCATGACTGACCTTTTCGACCGTCCCTCGCGCCGCGCGGATGATGTGCCGGATGCGGTGTATCGTGCGGGTCGTGCGCGGGTTGCGGAGAAGATGGTGCGATACCGCCCCCGCTGGCTCTGTTGCAACGGTGCGCGTGTCTACCAGAACCTCACCGGCGCGCGTGGCCCGATCTGCTACGGCCCGCAAGCGGGTGAGATTGCCGGGTGTCACCTCTTCGTCGTGCCGAGCACCTCCGGCCTCAACAGCGCGCTGACCGCCGTGCGGCGAGACGCCTTCTTCGCCCTCGCAGCGGCGGTTCATGATCGACCATGACGGGTGTTACACTACGTATCGTTTCCACGTTGGAGGGAATGGAGCGCACGGCGATGGTTACACGACCGAAAACATTCACACACATTGTACGGAACTCTGAGATTCTTAGTGGTGAGCCCGTCGTGGCGGGGACGCGCGTTTCCGTTCGCACGGTTGTCTTGATGCATCGACTCTACAAGGATGTCCGGCGAGTCCGGGAAGCGTTACCGCATCTCAGCCATGTGGACATTGAGGAAGCGCTCGCGTTTTATCAAGGGAACCGCGCGGAGATTGATCGGTATATCCGCCAGAACGATGTCGATGAGGAACTTCTGGCTGAGACGATGTAATGGCCGTCCCGCATATTTACTTCGATGAGTGTGTCGATCATGGTTTACTCGCTCGTCTTCAGAAGCGTGGATTCCACGTAACGACGGCTCAGGCTGAACGAGTGATCGGCGTGCCCGACGAGGCACAACTGGAGTACGCCACGCGGCATGATTGGATGATCGTTTCGACAAACACAAACGATTTCCAGCAGTTACATCGTCAATTTCAGGGCGATAACAGACCACATAGTGGCATCCTTCTTTTGCCAACCGGCGTGCTCGACCGGATGGAAATTCGTGCTGCGATGCTGTTGGATTGGATCGCGACGCTCCCCGACTATCGCTCCCGGCTGTTTCGCTGGCACGAATTGCAGCAGCGGCTGATCGCGGGCGAGCGGATCGCGGGGTATACGGAGGATGACGTGCGCCGCGCCCTCGGTCGCCCGGTCGCCCGGCCTGATCGTGCGGGGTGATGCCCGCCATGCTATTCTTGCGCGGGCAACGCCGGACGAAACGAGGGATGCGATGGGTTTCATCGAAGGCGGCACGGCGGTTCTCTTCGCCGTCGTGATGTATGCGATCTTCTACGGTATCGTCGGCGTGCAGGTGCGGAACGTCGTCACCGCCGACGAGGAACCCGTCGCGCGCGTGTTCGGGTTTCTCGGCATTACCTTCGTCTCCCTGATGGTCTGGGGCATCCTCGGAGGCTTCGTCTACTGGGTGATTCTCATCTGGTTTCGCATCTGGCTGCGCGACCCGCACCCGTGGCGGCAGGAAATCCTCAGCACGACGGGCTGGTTCCCGTTCGGGTTTATCCTCAAGCACGGGCCGTTCCCCACGGGGGCCATCCGTGGGGTCGTGATGCTGCTCGGGTTTCCCGTCGTGCTGCTGGTCGCGGCGGGCATCGTCGCGCTCATTTTGCGGGTGCGCGATGCCGTGATGAGTCACACCGAAGGTCGATCACAGGCTGGGCAGGGCGCACCGTCGCCGACAAAGGAGTTCCGTTCGTGAAGCGCGCGTTGATGGTCTGGGGTGGGTGGCAGGGGCATGAGCCGGAGCAGAGTGTTCAGCGGTTCGCGCCGTATCTGCGGGCACAGGACTATGACGTGACGATCGCGGACACCCTCGATGCGTACCTCGATGCGGCGTTGATGGGCACCCTCGATCTGATCGTGCCCGTCTGGACGATGGGGACGATCACGAAGGAGCAACTGGCGGGGTTGCTCGGCGCGGTCGAGCGCGGCGTCGGCATCGCGGGCTGGCACGGCGGGATGGCGGACTCGTTCCGCGACAGCGTCGAGTATCAGTTCATGGTCGGCGGGCAGTGGGTCGCGCACCCCGGCAACATCATCGACTACACGGTGAACATCACGAACCGCACGGACCCGATCACGGCGGGGTTAGACGATTTCGCGATGCACTCGGAGCAGTACTACATGCATGTCGATCCCTCCAATGAGGTGCTCGCCACGACGACCTTCGGCGGTGACATCCTCCCCTGGATCGCCGGATCGGTGATCCCGGTCATCTGGAAGCGGCGGTGGGGCGCGGGGCGGGTCTTTTTCAGTTCGGTCGGCCATGTCGCGCGCGACTTCGACGTGCCCGAGGCGCGCACTATCGTCGAGCGGGGCATGATCTGGGCCACGCAGTAGCGAGTCGGGAGTAACGAGTAACGAGTAACGAGTGGCCGGAGACAATGCCCTTCTCGCTACTCGTTACTCGCTACTTCCCGAAGGGGGTGCTATGACGGAACCGGTGAGAGTCGGCCTCGTGGGGTGCGGGACGATCAGCGCGATCTACCTCAAGAAT
>JBBSII010000043.1:0-13380 GCA_038232175.1 Thermomicrobiales bacterium | reverse complement strand
GCCATCGCCCTGCGCGTTCGCATAGGCATTCGTCGCCTCCTCACTGAATGTGCCAATCGGGCCAAGAAAGGCGATCCGGCGCATCGCTGCTCCCATCGATGATACCTCCCGTATTGTGCAATGCGACAAATCAGCTACTAGCCATTTGGCAATCTCCGCAATTTCCGCTTTTCCGGCGTGCATTTGACATAATCGTGTTGACAAGCGGGCCTGCGGGTGGTACACTCTGCCCAATCCGGTGGTGTATGTACAGATTGCACGTGCTACGCAAGCGATGTGTCGAATTTGGAGTATATACCGGATTTGGGCTGGTATTGGTATCGGTAACGCGGCGCCCTGCTGCGGTTGGGACATCACTATGGTACCACCACACTCGAACGAATGACCCAGAGACATGCAACGATGCTGTACTCCGCACGGGGCAAAAGGGATGTGTTGGCACGCCCTATGCGATTGACATAACGATTCCGCGTTGATCGCGTTCCATTTGAACATTTCGGACGCCACCTGCTGCTTGGGTCGGTTACGCCGGTGGATTCGGCACACCCCAGGAAAGGCACGCCCCCATGGATCTTCTCGAACGATTGGAAACGTATCGAACGGAGGAGCGCAAGCTCGCCTGGTCAGGCACGTTCGCGGACTATTTCGCCATGGTTACCAAACAGCCGACCATCGCCCGGCTATCGCACGCGCGCATTTACCACATGATTCTCGATGCGGGCACATCGCCCAACAGCGACGGGACGACGCACTTCCATTTTTTCGATGATGAAATCTACGGTGTTGACCCGACGCTCCAACAGATCGTCGAGTACTTCCGCTCGGCGGCGTCCCGGCTCGAGGTGCGCAAGCGCATCCTGCTCCTGATGGGGCCGGTCGGCGGCGGCAAGAGTTCGATCGTCAGCCTGATGAAGCGCGGGTTGGAGCGGTACTCCCGGGCGGAGGCGGGCGCGGTCTACGCGATTCAGGGTTGCCCGATGCACGAGGAGCCGCTGCATCTTATCCCGGATACGATGCGCGCGGAGATCGAGAAGGAGTACGGCATCTTCATCGAGGGCGACCTTTGCCCGCGCTGCCGATACGAGTTGCAGCACACGTACGGCGGGCGCGCGGAGGACATGGTGATCGAGCGGATCGCCTTCTCGGAGAAGGAGCGCGTCGGCATCGGCACCTTCACGCCGTCCGACCCCAAGTCACAGGACATCTCGGAACTCGTCGGCGGCATCGACTTCAGCACCATCGCGGAGGTCGGCGTCGAGAGCGACCCGCGCGCCTACCGGTTCGATGGCGAGTTGAACATCGCGAACCGCGGCGTGATGGAGTTCGTCGAGATGCTGAAGACGGACGAGAAATTCCTCTACGTCCTCCTAACGCTCTCGCAGGAGCAGAACATCAAGACGGGCCGCTTCAGCATGATCTACGCGGACGAGGTCGTCGTCTCCCACACGAACGAGCACGAGTATCAGGCATTCGTCGGCAACAAGCGCTCGGAGGCGTTACAGGACCGCATCATCCTCGTCAAGGTGCCGTACAACCTGCGCGTCTCGGACGAGGTGAGCATCTACGAGAAGTTGCTGAAGCAGAGCACGATCGCGAAGGTACACATCGCGCCGTACACGCTCGAAACCGCCGCGACGTTCGCCGTGCTGACCCGGTTGGAGCCGTCGAAGAAGGCGGGCATGAGCCTGCTGAAGAAGCTTAAACTCTACGACGGTCAGTCCGTGGACGGCTACCAGGAGAAGGACGCGCGCGAATTGCAGGAGGAGGCGGAGCGCGAGGGGATGGACGGCATTTCGCCGCGCTACGTCATCAACCGTATCTCGGCGGCGCTCGCGCGCGAGGGCACGATGTACATCACGCCGATCGACGCCCTGCGGTCGCTGCGGGACGGGCTGGACCAGCACACGAGCGTCACGAAGCAGCAGCGCGAGCAGTACCTCAACCTGATCAGCGACGCGCGCAAGGAGTACGACGAGATCGCGAAGCGCGAGGTGCAGCGCGCCTTCGTCTACTCGTTCGAGGAGAGCGCGAAGACGATCTTCAACAACTACCTCGACAACGTGGAGGCGTTCTGCAACCGGACGAAGGTTGTTGACCCGATCACGGATGAGGACGGCGAGCCGGATGAGCGCCTGATGCGCTCGATTGAGGAGCAGATCGGCATCACGGAGAACGCGAAGCGCGCCTTCCGCGAGGAAATCCTCATCCGCATCTCGTCGCTCGCGCGGCGCGGGGTGACGTTCGACTACGCATCGCACGACCGGCTGCGCGAGGCAATCGAGAAGAAGTTGTTCACGGACTTGCGGGATGTCGTCAAGATCACCACGAGTACGAAGACGCCCGATGCCGAACAACTGCGGCGCATCAACCAGGTCGTGGACCGGCTGGTGAGCGAGCAGGGATATACGACCGATTCCGCGAACGAACTCTTGAAGTACGTAGGGGCATTGCTGAACCGGTAGTTACTTCCCCACATATGTGGGGGTGAACCGCAGGGCCGGTCGATCAGGCACGGCACAATGACAATCCTTCCCCATGTACATGGGGGTGCCGCACACGATTACTCGCGCTTTTGTCATGCAAGCCTGTGCCGGAAGGACGTCACAAATGGATGGTTCGCCGACGAGCATATCGCAACATGATTGGACTTTGCATCGAAAAGGCCCGATAGACCAATCAAGACACAATGAGAAGATCAAGGACGCGGTGCGCAAGAACCTCGCGGATATCGTCTCCGAACAGAGCATTCTGACGACTGACGGGCGGAAGGTCATCAAAGTGCCGATCCGGTCGCTCGACGAGTACCGCTTCCGTTTTGGCGACGACGGGCAGCAGGGCGTCGGGCAGGGGCAGGGCGGCACGCAGGTCGGCGATGTGCTCGAACGGCGCGGCGGGCAGCGGGGGCCGGGCAAAGGGCCGGGCGCGGGCGAGGAGCCGGGCGTCGATTACTACGAGGCCGAGTTCACGCTCGATGAACTGACCGCGCTCATCTTCGAGGATCTCGGCCTGCCCAATCTGGAGGAGAAAAAGACACAGACCGTCTCGTCGCCGTCGATCCACTTCAACGACATCCGGCGCAAGGGCACACTGCCAAACCTCGACAAGCGGCAGACGCTCAAGCAGAACCTGAAGCGCAACGCCATGCATGGCCACGCGCGGGTGGGCGACTTCAAGCCGGAGGATTTGCGGTTCAAGACGTGGGAAGAGACTTTCGACCGGCGCGCCGCCGCCGTTGTGCTGGCAATGATGGACGTCTCCGGCAGCATGGGGACATTCGAGAAGTACATCGCCCGCTCGTTCTATTACTGGATGCTCTCCTTCCTGCGCACCAAGTACGACAATGTCGAGATCGTCTTCATCGCCCACCACACGGAGGCGAAGGAGGTCACGGAGGAGGAGTTCTTCACGCGCGGGGAGTCGGGCGGCACGAAGGTCTCGTCCGCGTACCAACTCGCGCTGGAATTGATCGAGACGCGGTATCGACCGGCGGATTGGAACCTCTATCCGTTCCACTTCTCGGACGGCGATAACTGGCCCTCGGACAATGCGTTGTGCAAGGACCTCGTGATGCGGATGCTGGCGGTCTGCTCGCTCTTCGGCTATGGGGAAATCCGTCAGGGGCGGTACGCCTACCACAGCACGCTGATGAGCACCTTTGAGCAGATCAGCCACCCGAAGATGCTGCCGCTCGTCATCGGCGCGAAGACCGATGTCTACCCCGCATTGCGGAAGTTCTTCGGCCCGTCGGCACCGATGACCGGCGGGACGCCGACGGCAACCGCCGCAGTCGTGCGGTAGCGAGGAGTTTTTTCCAATGAGCCTCGCGACATCCGCCACCCGCATCGCCACGATGGATGAGCTTCAGGAGGCGTGCGAGCGCATCTGGACCATCGCGTGGGAGATGGGCCTGCGGCCCTTTCCGATGCACTACGAGATCGTGCCGTCGTCGATTCTGTACGAGTTCGGCGCGTACGGGCTGCCGGGCCGGTTCTCCCACTGGACGCACGGCAAAGCGTACCATCAGATGAAGACGATGTACGATTACGGGCTGTCGAAAATCTACGAACTCGTCATCAACACGAACCCGTGCTACGCATTCCTGCTCGACACCAATGGCTTTGTGCAGAACAAAATGATCATCGCGCATGTGCTGGCGCACTCGGATTACTTCGCCAACAACGCCTACTACGCGCGCACCTCGCGCCGGATGCTGGAGACGGTCTCGGTCAACGCGAACCGGCTGCGGCAGTACGAGTACGAGCACGGCAAGGAGGCCGTCGAGAAGGTGCTCGACGCTGCGCTCGCGATTCAGGAGCATGTTGAGGCGGGCGCGACGACGTATAAGCGCCGCCCTCTCTTCGATGATGACGGGCGACCGGACCCGCGCCCGAAGCGCGATGCGCACCGCGACGGGCCGTACGATGATGTGTGGCGCGAGCGGGCGGACGCGCTCATCCCCATCGCGGGGCGACCGACCGGGGAACCAGCGCGCGACCTGCTCCTATTCATCACCGAGCACGCGCCCGCGCTGGATGACTGGCAGCGGGACATCGTGCAGATCATCCGCGCGGAGATGCTCTACTTCCTGCCGCAGATGCAGACGAAAATCTGCAACGAGGGGTGGGCGTCGTACTGGCACGTGCGCATCATGCGCGAGCTCGACCTGACGGACGATGAGTTGATCGCCTTCGCGGACCTCCACGCCGGGGTGTTGCAGCCGTCGCCACGGCGCATCAACCCGTATTATCTCGGCTACAAAATCCTTGAGGACATCGAGCGGCGGTACACAACGAACGGCGATGATCTCACCGCCGCGCGCGAGAAATTGTTCGAGGTGCGGGAGATCGAGAATGACGCCTCGCTCCTGCGCAATTACCTCACCCGCGAACTCTGCGACGACCTCGATCTGTACGCCTACGGGCAGCAGGGCGACGATGTGGTCGTGACCGACAAGAACTGGGAGCGCGTGCGGGACTCGCTCGTCGTGGAACTGACATCGCACGGGCGACCGCTGATCGTCGTGGACGACGGCGATTATCGGGGCAACCGTGAACTCTATCTGCGCCACGCACACGAGGGGCGCGACCTCGATCTCGGCTACGCGGAGAAGGTGCTGGAGTACGTGAGCACCCTCTGGGGCCGCACCGTCCACCTGGAGACGCACAACGACGATGCGCAGTGTGTGCTCTCGTATGATGAACAAGAGGGCCATCGCCGGAAAATCTGATTCATTGTCTCGATGGAAGAAAATAGTGGTGGCGGCGAGCTTCAGCCTGCCGTTCCCGATTGCGGCAGGCTGGTACCCGCCGCCACCAGTCGTTCAGGACCTACGCACCGTCCCGCGCGGCGCGTGCCGCCGCCCACATCACGTCGATGGGCGCTGATTGATTCGTCCACGCTTCCCATGCGAGCGCGCCCTGATGCACGAGCATCCCTAAGCCGTCGATGGTGCGATACCCGCGTTCCCCGGCATGACGCAAGAGCGCGGTGGGCCGGTAGATGAGGTCATACACGACAGCAGCGGGTGGGAGGAGCGCGAGCGATGCGTCGTCCAGCGGCGTCGCGTCACCGTGCAGGCCGACCGAGGTTGCGTTCACGAGTAACGCCGCCCCCGGCAGTACATCATGCAGCGCGTCGCTGTCAAGCGTGTACGCCGTGCATACCGTCGGATACTGATCCGTGATCTCGCGCGCGCGCGCAATCGAGCGGTTCGCGATGGCGAGATGCCGCACACCCATCGCGGCGAGGGCGGCGGCAACGGCGCGCGCGGCGCCACCCGCGCCGAGCAGAACGACGAAGCGACCCTGCGCGGCAACATCCTGCGCGCGGAGATCGGCGGCGAAACCCGGCACATCGGTGTTGAGGCCGGTGAGTCGCCCCGCATGATTGACGATGGTATTGACCGCACCGAGGGCGCGCGCGTCGTCGCTGAGCGCATCGAGAAAGGGGATGACCGCGCGCTTGTACGGCACCGTTATGTTCGCGCCGAGCAGTGAATCGGCGCGGAGCGACGCGACGATTCGCTCCAGTTCGTCCGGCAGCACGTCCGCAAGCGCGTAGCGTGCATCGATACCGGATGCGGCGAAGGCGGCGTTCTGGAAGGCGGGCGAGACGCTATGCCCGAGTGGGTGACCGATCAGGATGACGCGGTGGGAGACCGCCGTCACGGTTTCAGGTACTTCCGCTTGTTATCTTCCTGCTCCTGGTTCGTCTTCGCGAAGGCGTGCGTGCCGGAGCCGTCATTCTTGGCGACGAAGAAGAGGAATTCGTTGTTCGACGGGTTCAACGCCGCTTCAAGCGATTTCAGGCTCGGGTTGCAGATCGGCGTCGGGGGCAGTCCACCGCCCTTATTCTCCGTATTGGGATACGTGTTGTACTTGTTGGGTGTGTCCAGGTCTTGCTGTGTCAGGTCCCTTTTCCACCATCTCGTCTCGTTCCCGACTGCGTACTGGACGGTCGGGTCCGCCTGCAACGGCAGCGGCGGCTGGCTCTTGAGCCGGTTGTAGTAGACCGCCGCGATGTCCGCGCGGTCGATGTCGGACCCCGCCTCTCGCTCGATGATGGAGGCGATGATGAGGACCTGGTACATGTTCGCCGCGCCCACCGGGGGCTTCCCGCGCGTCGCGGCGGCCTGCGTGTTGAGCGCGGTCTTCAGGCGCACCTGATAGTTGTCGAGCATCGCCTTGATGACGGTGGTCGCGTCGGTATCAGCCGCGAACTTGTACGTGTCCGGGAAGAGGTAGCCCTCCAATGGCGCGCCCGGTGGCCGATCCTTCAGGAAGTCGTAGTTAAACGCCCCCGTTTTCGCCGCCGTGAGGAAATCAGCCGCCGCGATGCCGAGGCCCGCCTCGCGCAGGACGCCGGGGATTTGCTCCATGCGCATACTCTCAGGGATCAGCACCGTGCGCTCATCCACCGCCGCCACTGTCGCGGGCACGACCTCCGTGCCGGAGATGCGGTCCACAACCTGCGCGAGCGACATCCCTTTTTGCAGTGTGTACGTGCCTTCGTCAAAATACTTCGCCTTCTGGTTGGCGAAGACATAGACGCGGAAGATGTTCACATTGGAGATGAGACCCTTCGCCTGCAAATCCTTGCCGATGGACGCGACGGATTCATTCTTGGCGATGGTGACGGAGATCGGCTGCCCCGTCGGCTTCGCCGCGCTCTCTTTGGCGTAGTTATACGCCCCGCGCGCCCCAACAAGCGTGAGGCCCGTGAGCAAGACGATCGCGCCGATTTTGATGAACTGAATTAAGAACCGCACCGTATGCCGACCTCCGACGGGACCCGATTTCACACACTCGTCGCGCCCGGTGGGGCGGCGCATCGCGCCGCAATCCTAGCAAAACAACGGGCATGGCGCAAAAGCGATGCAAACAAAAAAAGCCTGCCCCCAGTACGCCACGGTGGATAGGCACCACAGCGTACGTCAGAGCAGGCGATCCGGGCCGACCGAGGGGATACCGGAAGGGAGAGGCGTCCCCACAGTCGAGAGCTGATTGCGTCGGTTTGCGGCGGCGCTGCGACCACGCCACTACATTCCCACGACTCCATGATAGTGGCTCGACTTCCAGGGAACCATAGACAGGAGAACCAATTGTCCCCTTTGTATTCGTGCATTCGTACAACGCCCGATGAGAAACCGACACGCTACACTGTGTTTGATGACATTGTCTGTCTGTCTGTGCGGACCAGAACGGGGAATCTGTGCGATTACACAACCGCGCGGCGGATAATCGATGACAGGTGAGGTGACCATGGCGTCTCCGGCGACCCCTGCATTCCTTGCAATCCGCGACCTCTGCCGCCGCGACTCACGTCTTCGTCTGCGACTACCGCCTGAGGTGGAGCGGGCAACGACATTCGACGCCACGACGGTGGACATCACGTACGCGATGACAATGCGACCCCTCCCGCCGTTGCTCCGGCCGCTGCATGGGGGCGAGTTAATCCTGATGCCCCGGCGCATCTGGCCCGATGTGGCGGGGTACGTCGGCAATCTAATGGCGGACCTCGGGCGCAACGGCGTCTCGGCGATTGTGCTCGAGCCGGACCACCCGCTCGCCGCGCGCGAGATGCGGGAGAATATCGCGGTCATCATTGCGGACGTTGCGGTGGACGCGCTGCTCGAATCGCACCTCAACGCGCTCATCCAGAACCGTGGCAGCGACCTTTATCGCCTGACGACGGACCTCGATCGCCGGTTGACGGGCATGAGCGCGGGCGCGGATGCGCTGTCGGCGTTGCTCGCGACAGCGGCGGAGGCGGCGGGTCGTGGTGTGCTGCTGACGGACATGGCCGGCCTGCCGATCTGCCTCGCGGGCGGCGCGACGCCGGGGTACGTCGATGAACTGGCGCGGCAGGCGGTGCGGTCGCACGGTAAGTCGTTGATCGTCCACGCGCCGGATGGCGACGGGCGGCTGACCACGCCAGTGCGCACGACGGACGGTGTGCAGGGGTATCTGTCGCTCGCATCCGGGCGCGCGGCGTTCACCGAGACGGACCGACTGATCGCGGAACGAACTGCGTATGCCTGCTCATTCGCGCTGATGCGCGTTGGGGCCGTCACGCCCGCCGTGCGGCAACTGGGGCCGACCTCTGCGGAGATGGATCGGTCGCTTCGCAATCTGCTGCTCGGGAGATTGGAGACGGAGTCGGCGGCGCTGGCGGAGTGCCGCGCGATCGGGCTGGACCCGCACCGTGGTGTGGCGGTGCTGCTCGCCGCGCCGCCGCCGGACGCGGAGTCGCTCGGCGTCATCCGCGCCGCGCTCGAAAGCGCCGTTTCCGGCTGGCAGCCCCGCGCGTTCGTCATGGAGATTAGCGAGGTGAGCGCGATCGCGGCGCTCATCCCGGTGCTTGATGGCGAGGTCTCGCGGCGCAAGGTGGTCGAGGCTGGGCGGCGGCTCGCGGAGGAGCAGGGGATGAAGGGCATCGCCGTCGGCATCAGCGACCGGCAGGTCGGCTGGCAGGGCATCGCCCAGGCGTTCCAGCGGGCATACTTCGCGCTTCGGCTCGGCGCGACGGCGGCGGTGCCACGGGCCGTGGTGGACAGCGGCACGGCGGGCGATCTCGGCATCTACCGTCTGCTCTATCCGCTGTGGCAGTCGGATGATCTGGAGACGTTCTCCGCCGAGGTGCTCGGTGGCCTGCTCGCGTACGACGAGAAGCGCGGCGGCGGGCTGGTGCAGACGCTCGAAGCGTACCTCGATCTCGGCGGTGGGATGCAGGAGATCGCGGATCGCCTCTTCATCCACCGCAACAGCCTGATCTACCGCCTGCGCCGGATCGAGGAACTGACGGGGCGGATGCTGGCGGACCCGCACGACCGGCTGCTGTTGCACCTCGCGCTCAAGGTGCGGCAGATGCCCGTGCCGCCACTGACGCGCGGCGCGCGCTGATCGCTTCATCATCTGTTTCGCGGTAATGAAAAAATCCTTCAGGAGGTTCGTGCAATGGCAGTGACAGGGACGGTGGCCACAGGGCGTAACGCGAACGGGTCGCCCCCTGCGGGAACGGTGGTGACGCCCGCCGCCGTGCTCGCGCGGGCGCAGAAGGAGCAAGTCGAGTTCGTCGACTTGCAGTTCATCGACATCCTCGGCATGGTCAAGAGCGTCACGATTGCCACCGAGCAGCTGCCGGCCGTGATCGAGCGCGGGATGTGGTTCGACGGCTCATCGGTGGAGGGGACGACGCGCGTCGCCGAGCGGGACATGTACCTCGTCCCCGATCTTGCGACCTTCGCCATCGTGCCATGGACCGGGGCGGGCGGGACAACCGCGCGCCTGCTGTGTGGCGTCCACCGGCCCGACGGCGAACCGTTCCTCGGCGACCCGCGCGCCGTGCTCGTGCGCCAACTGGCGCGTGCCCGCTCGCTTGGGTACGACTATGTCGTCGCACCGGAGATTGAGTTTTTCCTGCTGCGGCGCGCGAACGGCACGATTTCGCCCCCGGAAGGCGACAGTGGCGGCTACTTCGACTCGGCGGGGGGAGACGCCGCCACCGTCCAGCGCGAGGTGGTGCGGCTGATCCGGGACATGGGCATCCGCACCGAGGCGTATCATCACGAGGTCTCGGTGGGGCAGTACGAGGTCGATTTCCCGATTGACGGTGCGCTCCGCACCGCCGACGGGTTGATTACCTTCCGCACGGCGATGAAGGCGGTCGCGGCGCGCCGGGGTCTGCACGCCACGTTCATGCCGAAGCCGATCACCGGGCTGAATGGCTCCGGGATGCACGTGCACCAGCGGCTCGACGACCTCGACTCCAGCGCGAGTGTCTTCATCGACAGCAGCGACCCCTACGGCCTCTCGGAGACGGCGCGCGCGTTCATGGCGGGGCAGTTGGCGCACGCGCGCGGCATGTCGGCGGTGCTGTCGCCGCTGGTCAATTCGTATCGCCGGTTCATTCCGGGGCACGAAGCGCCCGTGTACATGATCTGGGCGCGGGTTAATCACGAGGCGCTGATTCGCGTCCCGGCGGACACAGGCCCGCAGCGCGCCGGGCAAATCGAACTCCGCTGCCCGGACCCCGCCGCGAACCCGTACCTCGCCTTCGCGGTCATGCTCGCGGCGGGCCTCGACGGGATCGAGCGTAATCTGGCGCTCCCGGAGCCGATTGAGGAGAGTCTGTACAGCATCTCGGACGACGAACTCAGCTCGCGCAATGTCGGCACGCTGCCGATGACGCTCGGTGAGGCGATCATCGAACTCGAACGCGACACCGTGATCCGCGAGGCGCTCGGCGACCATGTCTTCGAGCGGTACGTCGTGGCGTTGCGCAAGCAGTGGCACGACTACCGCAAATGCATCAGCCAGTGGGAGATCGACCACTACCTCGAAGCGTACTGAGTGCGATACGCTGTGTCGCGCGCGCTGGGACGACGAGGACGAGCGACACGCGGGGAGGGCCGAATGACGGACGCACGGCGCGATGATGTGGTCGATGACTTCTTCGGGACGCCGGTGCCGGACCCGTACCGCTGGCTCGAAGACCTGGACGATCCCGACACCCAGGTGTGGGGCGCGGAGCAGGCGACGCGGGCGGAGACGTACTTGCATGCACTCCCCGCGCGCAATTCGCTCCGCGCGCGACTGACCGCGCTCTGGGACTTCCCCCGGACGAGCGCACCCGAGAAGCACGGGGAGCGCTCTTTCTTCTCCCGCAATGACGGCTTGCAGAACCAGCCCGTGCTCTGCGCGCGGGATAGCCTGATGGGCGAGCCGTTCGTCGTCCTCGATCCGAACACCCTCAGCGATGATGGGACGGTCGCCCTCACGAATGTCGCGATCAGCCACGACGGCGCGTACCTCGCGTACGGCACATCCCAAAGCGGCAGCGACTGGCAGGACATCCGCGTGCGCAATGTCGTCACCGGGGAGGATGGTGTCGATTTCCTGCGCTGGTGCAAGTTCAGCGGCATCGCGTGGAAACGGGACGGCTCCGGGTTCTGGTACAACCGCTTCCCCGAACCGGGCACCGTGTCGGCGGATGAGGAATACGGCCACAATCGCGTTCACTGGCACGCGCGCGGCACGGACCAATCCGCAGACCCGCTCGTCTACGAGCGACCGGACGCGATGGACCTCCGCTTCCATCCGCTGACGACGGAGGACGGGCGCTATCTCTTGCTGTATGGATCGGTCGGGACGGAGACGCAGAACCGCCTCTATTACCGCGCGGTGGAGAGCGAGGGGCCGTTCATCCGGCTGCTCGATGACGCCGACGCGAACTACACACCGATTGAGATGATCGGCGACATGCTTTATCTGAAAACTGATCTCGACGCGCCACGCGGGCGCATCATCGCCATCGACCTGGCGAACCCCAACCGCGCCCGCTGGCGCGAGATCGTGCCCCAGTCGGACGACGTGATCGCCTTCGTGGCGATAGTCAACCGGCATTTCGCCGTTGTGTCCATGCACGACGCGGCGCACCGGCTCCTGCTGCACCGGCTCGACGGCACGCTCGCGCGGGAAATTTCGCTGCCGACGCTCGGCTCGATTGTTGAGTTGAATGGTCGGCGCGACGAACCGGAGATGTTCTTCGCGTTCACCTCCTTCCTGCACCCATCGACGGTGCTGCGGTACGACTTCGCTGCCGAATCGTTGACGCCGCAGGATGAACCGGCAATCGCGTTCGATTCCTCCAACTACGAGACGCGACAGGTCTTCGCAACCTCGAAGGATGGAACGCGCGTGCCGATCTTCCTGACGCACCGGAAAGGCGTGCGCCTCGATGGGACGAACCCGACGCTGCTCTATGGGTACGGCGGATTTGACATCAGCCTGACGCCGTCATTCTCCGTGTCGCGCGTGGCCTGGATTGAGCAGGGAGGCGTCTATGCGGTCGCGAACCTGCGCGGCGGAGGGGAGTACGGCGAGGCGTGGCACGACGCGGGCAAGCGCGAGCGGAAGCAAAACGTCTTCGACGACTTCATCGCCTGCGCGGAGTGGCTGATTGCGAACGGCTACACATCGACGGAACGCCTCGCGATCAACGGGCGCAGCAACGGCGGTTTGCTCGTCGCCGCGTGCCTCGTGCAGCGGCCGGAACTCTTCGGCGCGGCGCTGTGCGAGGTGCCCGTGACGGATATGCTGCGCTTCCAGCGGTTCACGGCGGGCCGGTACTGGACGGTTGAGTACGGGGATGCGGAGGCGAGCGGAGAGGACTTCCGCTTCCTCATCGCGTACTCGCCGCTGCACAACATCCGTGCCGGAACCGCATATCCCGCGACCCTCGTGGCGACGGCGGATGCGGACGACCGCGTGGTGCCGTCGCACGCCAAGAAATTCACGGCGGCGTTGCAGGCCGCGCAATCCAGCGACGCTCCGGTGCTCCTGCGCCTCGAACAGAAGGCCGGGCATGGCGCCGGGAAGCCGACGACGAAGTTGATCGATGAGCAGGCGGATCTGCTCGCGTTTCTCTTCGACCGCTTCGGTATGGGCATGAACGGGTCGTTCGCCCAATCCGGTTCGTAGGTATTCGTCTGTGTTGTGGCGATCAACCATCAGCATCAACACAGCAAGAAACGAGGGAGCGGAATTACTCCCTCGTTTCCTCGCGCCGTGAGCCAAGTAGTAGCGCTTCCGGTGTATGACGCTCGGCTACTCCGTTGAGATCGACGGATCGACCTGCTGGCCTTCGGGCACGACCTTGATGAAGGACTCCGTTGGCCGCTCCATCATTGCCATGACGCGCGCCGCCGCGTCACGCTGCCCGCTCGAGATCAGTCGATCCGTGTATTGGGTCAGGAGCGATGTGAGCGCGGCCACGTCGCTCTCGGTCAGTTCCGCCATCGTGATCTTCGCGCCCTTCGCCATGCGCCGGTCGATGGCGGCGCGGTCGAGGCCCATCGCGGGGACGAGGTGCTGATAGACG
>JBBSII010000042.1:0-13393 GCA_038232175.1 Thermomicrobiales bacterium | reverse complement strand
GCGCGTCCTTGACGGCGGCATCGACCTTCTGGCCCTTCTGGATGATCGCGGCCATCATGTTCTCGATCACCTTCTGCGCGATCACGCCGTCCGCACCGGGGCCGACCGGGCCGGGGTAGTAGACCTGATTGTAGCCGGACGGGTCGCGGACCTGGCCTTCGAGTTGCGCGAAGTTCGGGTCCGACTTGAAGAAGTCATTCTTCCACTGGGACTCGTACGCCGGCAGGATGAGGCCGCCGCCCTGCTTGGCGATCCCGGCCCACTGTTCCGGCTGCATCATGTACTTGACCGTCTCGGCGGCGAGGTCCGCGTTCTTCGCGCCCTTCGGGATGTAGAAATACCCGAGTTGGCCACCACGCAACGATTCCTTGACGCCCGGGCCTTTGGGCCGCTGCAACACGTAGGTCTTATCGAAGACGGGGTTCTTGTCGTCCTTGGACTTCGCGTAGAGCGTGAAGGCATTGGACGTCATGCCGATCGTGCCGTTCAGCCACGCCATGTTGTTGCCGGCGCCGTCCCAGGACTCGTAGCCCGTCGGCAGCATGTTCTTGTACTTCGGGTTCGTGTAGATATCCGAGAAGAAGGTGATCGCAGCGACCGTCTCCGGGGAATTCCAGACGACCTTCGTGCCGGTCTTGTCCTGAATCGCGCCACCATACGAGTGGACGAGATGCGTGATGACCGAGGTCGCATCCCCGACGGCGTACGGCGAGAAGCCCCAGCCGAAGCGATTCTTGCTCGGGTCGGAGATCGCCAGTGCGGCGTCGCGACACTTCTCGTACGTGTCGAGGGATGCGGGGTCGATGCCCTTCTCCTGGCACCAGTCCTTGCGCACGAACCACGCATCCGAACTGGTGAAGAACGGCACCGCGAGGTACTTCCCGTCCTTCTGGAGACCATTCGGGATGATCGGCATGACCGCGCCGTAGGCGTCCGTCAACTGCTTCGTGAGGTCGGTGACATCGCTGAGCGCGCCGAGCGTGATGAGCTGCTGCGGGCTGACGCCGATGTCGTCCGCGAGGTCGAACGGCGACCCACTCTGCACGCCCGCCTGCACCTTCTGGACGTTCGGGCCTGCATCGGTGCTCTGCAAAGAGAGATCGACATCCGCGCCGACGGATTGCGTATAGGTCTTGAGATTGGCGGCGATGCTATCCTGCACGGCCTTGTAGTACTGAACCTTCTGGAAGTAGCTCAGCTTCTTGCCCTTGAACACATCCGCGCCCGCCTTGGGCTTAAGCACGCCCGTGCCGGTGGAGGCACTGGTTGTGGTGGTGCTTGCGGCGGCGGAACCGCTCGCCGTCGTGCTGCTCGCCGTCGTGGAGGCGGCCGCTGTCGTCGAGGCGGGCGCCGCCGTGCCGGATGCGACGCTGCCCGCAGGCCGTGTCGCCGCAGCCGCGCTGCTGACGGGGGCCGTCGTCGCGCCGCTCGCCGTCGTGGCCACCGTCGTCCCGGCAGGCTTCGGCACGTCGGTCGCCTTGCTCCCACCACAGGCGGCGAGCAGGCCAACCGCTGCGCTCGCCGCCGTCCCCGCGAGAAGTTTCCGTCGTGAAACCGTCGTACCCATCTACCGTTCCTCCTGCTGCATCGTAGTCACGTCCGCCGCACCATAGCACGCATGCGATGGTGCGGCGGCTTGACCTGTCTACCCACAAAGAATGCACAACCATTGTCATAATAATGCGATTCCTGCGGCATCGCAACATTAAACGCAAAGAGGCACGAGCAATGAGCAATGAGTGAACGTTGCTCTCACTCGTTGCTCATTGTGTCGCAGAAACTTTTACGATTTCTCAACGATGCATCAAGGACTTCCCGCCGTTGACGCCCCCGCCGGAATGCGGGACGATAGCGACTGCACCGGATCGCGTGCACCGTACTCTGAAGGGAGAAGACAATGGCAACCACCGCAGCAAAAACGTACCAGCTCTACGCGAACGGCCAGTGGCAGGACGCCATCGGCGGCAAGACGTTCCAGGTCCACAACCCCGCGACGGGTGAACTGCTCGCCGAGGTCGCGGACGGCGGCGCGGCGGAGACGGCGGCGGCCGTGCAGGCGGCAGCGGACGCCTTCCCCGCGTGGTCGAAGCGCCCGGCGGACGAGCGCGCCGAACTGCTCCACAAGGCGTTCGACCTCCTCAAGGGCCGCATCGAGGAGCACGCGCGCATTCTCACCGAGGAGAACGGCAAGCCGCTCGCGGAATCGCGCGGCGAGGCGACGATCGGCGCGGGGTTCGTGCGCTGGAACGCCGAGGAGGCGCGCCGCACCTACGGCGAGGTCGTCCCCAGCCCAACGTCGGGCAAGCGCGTCCTCACCTTCCGGCAGCCCGTCGGCGTCGTCGCCGCGATCACGCCGTGGAACTTCCCGTACTCGATGATCACGCGCAAGATCGCGCCCGCGCTCGCGGCGGGATGCACCGTCGTCCTCCGCCCGTCGTCGGCGACGCCGCTCGTCGCGCTGGAGATCATCCGGGCGTTCGATGATGCCGGGTTCCCGCCGGGCGTCGTCAACATCATCACGAGCAAGTCCGCTAAGGAGGTGGCGAAGGTGCTCGCGGAGAGCAACATCGTCCGCAAGATCACTTTCACGGGCAGCACCGAAGTCGGCAAGGAACTGATGGCGATGGCAGCGGGCACCGTGAAGAAGGTCTCGCTCGAACTCGGCGGCCACGCGCCGATGCTCATCTTCGACGACGCGGACGTGGAGCAGGCGGCGCAGGGCGCGATCACCTCCCGCTTCCGCAACGCGGGCCAGACGTGCATCTGCACCAACCGCCTCTATGTCCAGCGCCCGCTCGTGGACGCCTTCTCGAAGCGCGTCGCGGAACTGGCGAAGGAACTGAAGGTCGGCAATGGCATGGACGCGGAGACGAAGGTCGGTCCGATGATCGACGAGCGCGGCTTCGACAAGGTTACGGATCAGGTGAAGGACGCCGTCAAGGGCGGCGCGACGGTGCTCGCCGGTGGCAAGGCCGCCGACACGAACGGCCACTTGAAGGGGTTCTTCTACGAGCCGACGATCCTCGCGAATGTCGCGCCGGACGCGAAAATCCTCCACGACGAGACATTTGGCCCCGCCCTCCCGATTGTCCCCTTCGACACCGAGGAGGAGGCGATCCGGCTGGCGAACGACACCCCATTCGGCCTCGCCGCCTACTTCTTCACGCGCGACATTGGCCGCGCCTTCCGCGTCGCGGAGGGACTGGAGTACGGTATCGTCGGCGTCAACGACCCGCTGCCCACCGCGCCGCAGATCCCCTTCGGCGGCTTCAAGGAGAGCGGCCTGGGCCGCGAGAACGGCAGCATGGGCATCGGTGAGTTCATGGAGGTCAAGGCGGTCACGATCGGGTTGTAGGGGGTAACGTTTGTATTACGAGCAGGCGGGTTTTGGCGTCCGCTTCGAGTGGGGCGTCGATGGCGTGCGGCGGCTCGCGCCCGCTTCTGACGTTGTCGTGATCGTCGATGTGCTCAGTTTCTCGACGTGCGTGGATGTTGCGGTGGCGCGCGGTGCGGTGGTGTTCCCATACCGCTGGCGAGACGGGTCGGCGGAACGGTTCACCCATGAGCAGAATGCGCTCCTCGCCGTCAGCCGGGGCGAAACGACGGCGGAGCGGCCCTACTCGCTCTCGCCGCCTTCGCTCGCGACGCTGCCGTCCGATACGCGGCTCGTGCTCCCCTCGCCCAATGGCTCGACGCTCGCCGCCCTTGCCGCCGACTCCGGCGCGCGGGTAATCGCCGGGTGCCTGCGGAACGCGAGCGCGGTGGCCGCCGCCGCGCGGAGTCTCGGCGATGTCGTCACCGTCATCGCGGCGGGCGAGCGGTGGGACGGCGACGACGAACCCCTGCGACCCGCCGTGGAGGATTTGATCGGCGCGGGCGCGATCCTCGCCGCGCTGCGTCCGACCACGCCGTCACCGGAGGCCATCGCCGCGATCGCCGCCTTCGCCGCCGTTGCCGCAGACCCGCTCGCCTTCATCGCGGCGTGCGGCTCAGGCCGCGAGTTAACGGAGGCGGGGTACGCCGACGACGTCATCATGGCGGCACAACGGGATGTCAGCGCCACTGTTCCCCTGTTGCGGGATGGCGCGTTCACGCACTTCTCAGACGATCATGCTCCGGTAGTGTAGACTGCTGAATCGTACGCTTCCACGCTTCTTATACTCTTTCAAAGGTGATGGCATGATGTGTCGGTAGGGGCGCACCGCCGTGCGCCCGCCCGAGGCGGCTCGCCTCTCCGGCAAAGGGGACGGTGATCGGGGCGAGGGCGCACGGCGGTGCGCCCCTACGATCACGGGATGGCACCGTGAGCGATCACGCCATCGCTATCGCGAAAGAGTATTACTTTCCGACGCAGTTCGTTGCGGGCTGCTTCGTTGGGTCGTTGATGAACGCGAAGATCAGGGCAGTGCCGCAACCGCCGCCGTTCCCCAGAATCGAGTGCCCGATGCCGGGGAAGGTGACGAGGAACCCCTTCGCGAGCGTCTGCGCGACCTGCTGCCCGTAGCTCGGCGGCGTGGCCGGGTCGTTGTCGCTCGATAGGACGAGTGCGGGGAGGTCGCTCGTCACCGCCTGCGTCTCGACGGGGTTGAGCGGCTGCGTCGGCCACTGCGCACAAACCTCGAAGTTCTCGCGGACATCGTTGGCGGCGAGCGGCTGCAATTCGGGCCGGACGCTCCGCGCGGCGGCGGTGGCGCGCTCACGATCGTTGAATGGCACCTCCTCGGAGCAAAGCGTCGAGAAATACGCCCCGACGTTGACATCCGCGCCGGTCGGGCCGAATGCATTCAGGACGAGCGAGAGCAGCGCCATCTGCCCCGCCTTAACCTGCGCGACGAGTTGCGGGATATACCGCGTGGCGTTTGCGTCGTAGAGCATCTCGGAGATCAGCGACATGAGCGTGACGCCGTCGATCACCACCGGCGTCTTCTTCTCGGTTTTCGCGTCCGTGTAGGTCGTCGTGACCGGCTGCGTGTTCAGTTGCGTGATCACCACAGAAAAATCCTCCTGGAATGCCGGGTACTTCGTCGTGCACGCCTGATCCGCCACGCACCCCGCGAAGAGCAGATTCAGCGCGCGGTCGAAATTCGCGAAGTTGTCCTCGATCAGGTTCGCCTGGAGCGGCACGGACGAATCGAGGACGGCGCTGCGGACGGCGTTCGGGAAGTCGCGCATGATCGTGAGCGCGATGCGCGTGCCGTACGAGACGCCGAGCAGGTTCAATTTCTTGTACCCAAGCACGGCGCGAATGTCGTTCACATCCGCCGCGCTCTCCGCGCTCGTGTACGCGCCGAGGTTGATCCGCTGGCCGACGAGCCGGTCGCGGCACCCAAGGACCGACGTGATCTCATGGTCGATCTTCTCGGTCGTGCCGCTATTCACTGCGGCGTCCGCGAACTCCTGCGCCTTCACCTCCGGGCAATCGAGCGTCGGCTGCGCGAAGCCGATGCCGCGCTGATCGAAGACGATCAGGTCGCGATCCGCCGTGTACGTGCCGATCTTCGTGTCGAGGAAGCCGCTGATGAAATCGTCCACCGCGCCCCCCGGCCCGCCTTGCAGATAGATGACCGGGTCCGGCGCAGGCGTCGGCGAGGCGCTCTTGAAGACCGCGACGGGGAGCCGGATCGTCGGCCCGGTCGGGTTGCGGTGGAGTTCGGGCACGACCGCGAACCCGCAGGAGACCGTCTGGCCCTCCGTCTGCCCCTCCGGGAGTTTCCACGGGCACGCCGCCGGTTCGTAGCGCGGCACGGCCCCGCTGTCCGCCCCGATCACCGGCGATGTGTCCAGGACACTGGCGGGGGCGCCGCGCCCGACCATCCCCGGCCCGATCAGTGAAAGCATCAAGGTCAGCGCGATGAAAGAAAGCCGGAAACGCATGAGTCGTCGCATGGATTTGGTTCCTTTATTGTGCCCGTTCGCTTCTGCACCCGCGCGCAGCATAGCGGGATGTCGGTGCAGCGACAAGCGTGCGATCGGGGTTCGGGCCACCGCAATGCGGTACAGTATGAACCGGTTCGATGATCGATGATCGAAAGGGGCGAAGGGATGAGCGGCGCACCATCATTCGGCGGGGCATCGTTGCGCGGGCTGGCGCGGCTGCGGGATGCGAAACGGCGGCGCGCGTCGTCGTGGGATCGTACCGGGGGCAACCGGGACTTCATCTCGATCCCGGCGGGCGAGACGGCGACACTGGCGGAGATTACCGGCGCGGGGTGCCTCACGCACCTCTGGTTCACCATCGCCTCCGACGACCCGCTCCACCTGCGGAACCTGACACTGCGGATGTGCTGGGACGGTGAAACGGCCCCATCGGTCGAGACGCCGGTGGGCGACTTCTTCGGCATGGGCCACGCCATGACGCGCAACTTCGCCACACCGATGCTCGCGATGAGTCCGCAGGACGGCAGGAGCCTCAACTGCTACTTCCCGATGCCCTTCGCGGACGGCGCGCGCGTCACGATCACGAACGACGGGCCGGTCGCGTGCCGCTCGTTCTATTTCTACGTCGATTACGAGGAGTACACCGCGCTCGAAGACGGGCTGGGGCACTTCCACGCGCAGTGGCGACGTGAGAACCCGGCGCAGGCCGAGCCGCACGACACGGACGACGGCAAGAACCTGACGGGCGCAGGCAATTACCTCATCATGGAGGCGACAGGCAAGGGGCACTTCGTCGGCTGCCACCTCGACTATGACAATGTCCACGTCCACGAGCCGGGCGCGAGCGGCGCGGGGCTGGCGGCGGACTGGTCGTGGTACGGCGAGGGCGACGACATGATCTTCATCGACGGTGACATACTGCCGACGCTCACCGGCACCGGCACCGAGGATTACTACGGCTGCGCGTGGTGCCCCTCGGAGTTTTATGTTGCGCCGTACCACGGCATTCTGCTACCGGGCGCGGCGAACTGGGGCGGAAAGATCACCGTCTACCGCTACCACATCGAGGACCCGGTGCTCTTCGACACCAGCATCCGCGTGACGATCGAGCACGGCCACGCAAATGACCGGGGCGACGACATCGCCAGCACCGCGTACTGGTACCAGACCGAGCCGCACGCGCCCTTCCCGCCCTTCCCCGGCATCGCCGCGCGCGCCCCGCGCGAAACACGCTACGAGCGGCGTTATGGCCCCGTGACGTAGGGAACCCTCGCACCGGATCACGTCGCCTGCGCTTCTCCGTCCGCCACCGCTCTGGGCACGCCCTCCGGGTCCATCACGGGGGGCGGGTGAATATCGAAGGCGTCGGCGAGGCGCACAAAGAGGTTGAAGAGCGCCCCATCGTAGACCGCCTCGGCGATCTGCGCGTCGGTCCACCCGACATCCCGCAGCCCCTGCACCTGCGCGTCCGTGATGCGGTATGCATGCTTCGTCAGTGTGCCGACGAACTCCAGCAGGAGGCGTTCGGCGGCCGTCACCGGCGCCGCGTCGAGGTCGCCATCGCGCAGCGCCTGCGCCGCCGCGTCGTACCGCTCGCCCTGCAACTGCAGGAACCATGTGTGGCTGCTCAGTCAGTAGTGGCAGCGGTTGAGCGCGGCGACGTACGAGGCGATCATCTCGTGCTGCACGCGCGTCAGCGCGCCATCCGAGAAGTGGAGACGCGACGCGGCGTTGATCGCGTCGAGAAAATCCGGGCGCAGGCTCATCGTGCGGAGGATGTCCGCCACCTGCCCGCTCACGGAGGCCGCCCGCGCCCGCGCGAACGCTGCCGCCGTCTCCCCCTCAGCGGCGTCATCCTCGATCCATGCGATGCGTGGCATTCGTCCACCTCCCCATGTTCGCTTCCCCCTATGTTCTCACGGTTCCATCAGTGGAACGGGTGAGGGGCCGGGCGGTTCCACCGCGCGGTGCGGTCGCCCGGACGATGGACGATGGACGATGGACGATGCGCGCGCCTGATGTATCATCACCACACGGGCAGGAAAGAGGAATGCCACGAGCATGAGCATGAGCACGGGAGGAAAATCAATGGCCTTGTATATGATTCAGGCAAGCTACACCACGGAGGCGCTCGCAACGCTCGCGAAGAATCCGCAGGACCGCACGCCCGGCGTCGCGGCGGTGATGGAGAAACTGGGCGGTCGGTTATTGCATCTCTTCTATGCCCTCGGTGATGCCGACATCGTCGGCATCGCGGAGTTGCCGGACGCGACCGCCGCGACCGCCGCCGCGCTCGCGATCGTCTCACCGGGCCACCTCAGGAGTTACAAGACGACCCCGCTCCTCACCGTTGAGGAAGCGATGGAGGGGATGCGCAAGGCCGGCGCGCTGACGTATCAGACCCCGAAGGGATAGCGCGCGACGGACCGACTCGCCAACATGATCGCCTGGCGCGCTGGTGATCGTCCCCTGCCCGTCCTCAGCGCGCCAAGTGACCGCATAGGGCCGCGCTCCGTGTCATGGCCGAGTGCGGTATGATGCCCCGGCGATGCGGCACGGGGCGGCATGGGCGCGATGGAGGGGGCCGACGGTTGGCGAGCGACGAGCGGCGTGCGGGGCAGAACCTCCTTGAATCGGGAAGGCAGGTAGCGCGCGGCGCGCGGCGCCCCTCCCGGATACGCGCGCTTCGCGTTCAACCCACACTCTGGGCCTTGCTCGGCTCCGTGCTGCTGGCGGCGCTCTATGGCCGGGTCGCCGTGGCGCACTTCACGTACGGGGTGGTCGGGGGCAACAGCAACGGGTACGAGGATGTCTGGAACGATTACTGGCTCCGCACCGCGCTCCTGCACCTGCATCGCAGCCCCTTCTTCACCGATATGCTCTTCGCCCCCACCGGCGTCAGCCTCCGCTTCCACACGCTGACCCCGCTTGGTGGCCTGCTCGCGCTGCCGCTCTCGCCGCTCATCGGCGGCGTCGCGGTGATGAATTTGAAGTTCTTGCTCGCGCTCGTGGGCGGCGTCTTCTTCGCGTACCTGCTGATGCGCGATCTGACGGGCAGCCCGCTCGCGGCATTCGCGGGCGCGGCGGTCTACGGGTACGCGAACGACCAGACGGTCTCCTACTTCTCCACCGGTGCGGAGAATTACCTGATGGGGACGGCGCTGCTGCCGCTCTTTCTCTTCTTCCTCTTCCGCGCGCTCGCGCGGCCCCGTTGGTGGCCGTATGCGGCGGCGGCGGTCGGCACACTGCTCGCCCTCTGCCTGACCGACTGGCAGTACACGATGTTCGCCGTGCTCGTGACCGTCGCGTACGTCGGCTTCGCGCTCTGCACGCGGCGCACCGGGGGCGAGAAAGGCGCGATTGTCGGGAAGGCGGCGCTTATCGGCGGCGTCTGGGCGGCGATGGTCTTCCTGCCGCTCGTTCTACCGATGATTCAGGAGTCGCGCGCGTCGCCGTGGCTGAATGTCAGTGGGGAGGCGATCATCCTCTCGCGCTCCGTCTCGCAGTCCTTCACCGTCAGATTGGGCAGCCCCGGCTACCTCGCGCTCGTCCTGACGCTCGTCGGGCTGACGCTCTTCTGGCGTCGCCATGCACCGGACGAAGAGCGTGCGATGGTGCGCTTCTGGGCACTGGTTGCGGCACTCGGCTCCGTGCTCGCGCTCGGCCCACGCCTGAAACTCTCGCAGGGGCCAACGGCGACGGCAATCCCGCTCCCGTACGGTGTGCTCACGCGGTTGCCCGTCTTCAATGTTGGGCGACGCCCTCAACTCTTCTACTTCATCGCCATGCTCGCGTTCGGCGTGCTGCTCGCGTTCGCGCTGCGCGAACTCTTCCCCGGGATGCAGCGGTTCGTCACGCGGCGGGGGCGCGGGAAGGGCACGGGCGGGTGGTCGCGCGCCATTCCGGCGGCGCTCGTGGCGAGCACACTCATCGTCACGCTCGCGCCGTTCGCGGTGCGCAGCGGCGACGCGCGGGCGTTCCCGCTGACGACGCTCCCGTTCTACCGCGACGTGGTGGCGCACGACCCGGAGCAGTACGCGATCCTCGAACTGCCGCTCTTCTCACCGGCGCGCGGGGCGGATTGGCCAGCATTCCAGATCACCCACGGCAAGACGATCTTCGACGGCAGCCTCTCGCGCGATCACAAACTGGAAAGCCCGAACATCTTCGTCAAGCGCGCGACCTTCTTCCGCGATTTCTTCTGGGCGGGCCGTGATGACGTGACCGAGCGCTTCCGCCCGACGAAGACCGCCGACTTCCTGCCGACGCCCGACTATCGCATGATCGGGACGCCCCTGCTCAACTACTACCACGTCCGCTACATCGTGCTCTACCCCGACGCCCTGCGGCAGACGGATCCCGACGCGCTGGACGGCGCGCTGAACCTGGTGCGGCAGGCAATCGGGCCGAACGCGCGACCCGTGTACGAGGACGCGATCATGCAGGCATACCGCGTGCCGGACGCCCCGCCTCCCGCCACCCCGGTCTTCCTCGATACCGGCAACACCGGTTGGTACCAGGCGGAACTCCTACCGACGAAGGTGGCGTATCGCTGGGCGGACGCGACGGGCGGCGACCCGTCGGAACTGCTGCTCTTCAACCTCAGCGCCGAGCGCCGCACGGTGACGGCGCACTTCACCATCTACAACTACGTGCAACCGCGCACCATCAACATCGCGATCAACGGCTACGCGCTCGATCACTTCACATTGGCGAGTCGCGGCGAGCGCGAGGTCTCCCTGGAAATCGACGTGCCACCGGGCATGAACCGCCTGACGCTCGCATCGCCCGAACCGCCCGCGCCGATCCAGGCGGATGCGGGTGGCGCGAAAGACAACCGGCTTCTCAGTTTCGGTGTGCGCAATGTGCGACTGGATGTCCCGACCAAATAGCGTCCGCGTGGCGATGACGTGTCGATCGGCGGACCACGAAGGAGAAGTGCAGCATGAGTGGACTCGTTTTTGCCGCCATCGCGCCCCACGGTAGCCTGGCGATCCCCGAGGCGTGTTCCCCGGAGGAGCGCGGTCTCGCCACGAGCACCCAGCAGGCGATGGCGGAATTGGGTCGTCGCTTTACCGCCGCCCGCCCGGATGTGACAATCATCTTCACGCCGCACAACATCCACGTTGAGGGGTCGATGGCGGTGATCACCGCCGGGAACCTCTCCGGCTCGCTCTCCGACTGGACGAAAGAACGCATCGAGTTGCGTGCTGCGACGGACCGCGACCTCGCCCGCGCCGCGATTGACGCGCTGAACGCGGCGGATGTCCCAGCGGTTGGGGTCAGTTACGGCGGCAACGACGCGGCGAGCGCGACCGCGCCGATGGATTGGGGCGTCCTGATCCCCCTCTGGTTCATGGGCGGGCGGGCCGCGCCGCTGGTGCCGGTCGTCGTCGTCAGCCCCGCGCGGGATCGCTCGCTCGACGACCATCTCCGGGCTGGGCGCGCGCTCGCGGCGATGGCGGCGGCATCCGGCAAGCGCGTCGCGATGATCGCGAGCGCCGATCACGGGCACGCGCACCGCGTGGACGGCCCCTACGGCTTCGACTCCGCCGCCGCCGAGTACGACGGGTGCGTGGCTGACCTCGTGCGGGCCAATCGCCTCTCGGGCCTCCTGGAGATCGATCCCACGCTCGTCGCGGCGGCGAAGGCGGACAGCTTCTGGCAGATGCTGATGCTCCATGGCGCGATCGGCGACGGCTGGAACGCCGAATTCCTCTCCTACGAAGCGCCGACGTACTTCGGGATGCTCTGCGCCTCCTTCGGTGAGAAGGACTGAGGACTGAGGACTGAGAGAAGCGTCAGACGTAGAGCCAATTTACAGGACCAATCCCCTCCCCTCTCCATCGCCGCTGTGAACTCAATGTGTCGAAGCCTTCGGGCGATGGAGAGCGGGTGCCCTTTGGGCAGTGGGGGTGAGGAATGAAATTTAGTTCGGTGGCGCCACGCGGCGTGCGTCACGACCACGGATCGTGCTGGTAGGGGTACGGGCGCGACCATCCCGGCACGCCGAACATCGGCGTCGCGGTCTCCATGCTGTGGATGATCTTGTCCCGGTTCGCCGCGACGATTGACCGCAGGAGGTGCGCCTGCATTGCGCGGTCGAGGCGTTGCAACGGTTCGAGGTGCGTGGGGTCGTAGGCGAGGTTGCGCTGCTCGTGCGGATCGTCCCGCAGGTCGAACAGCGCGACGACGCCGTTCTCGTAGCGCGCGAGTTTCCAGCGGTCGTCCGTGATGAACATTCCGGTCGCCAGCACGCCGACGACCGCCGCGCGGTGGGTGTCCACTGCGGGGCCGAAACCCGGCAATGGCTGGGCGTCGCTGTCGGGCGGCAGCGGGAGATCGGCGGCGTGGAGGATCGTCGCGAAGACATCGAGGAACGAGACGGTCTCCGCCACCACGCGCGCCCCCTCAACGCGCGGGTCGTGCACGATCAGCGGCACGCGGATGCTCGGCTCGAAGAACGTCCCCTTGCCGACGAACCCGTAATCGCCGAGGTAATCGCCGTGATCCGAGCCGACGATGATGACGGTATTCTCCGCGCGCCCCGTCGCGCGCAGCGATGCGAGGATGCGCCCGATTCCCTGATCGATCTGGTGCACCTGGGCCGCGTAGTACGCGCGAACCTTCCGCTTCTGCGCCTCGGTGAAGTCGCGATAATCGACCTGGTTCCAGTCCCGCAGGTTCCCGGCGATGAACGACTCGTTGAACGCCGCGCTCTCGGCGGTAGCGGGGATGCTCGGCGGCATCGCCTCCGGGTCGAACATCCCCGCCAGTTCGGGCGGCGGGTCGTAGGGGCAGTGCGGGCCGGGGAAGCCGACCATCATCGCGAGCGGTGCATTGGCGGGGCACCGCTCGATGAACCCGCACGCCTCGTCGGCCACCCAATTGTCCACCTGATGTTCGGCGGGGACTCTGCTGACGATGGCCCCCTTGTCCTCGAAGTACCCTGCGTGCTCGTTGCCGTGATACTTCTTGAGGCCGTGGCGCTCCAGATACCGCGCGTAGTCATCCTGGACATGGATGTGCCGCTTGTCCTCCGAGATGGCACGGTACGCGAACCCCTCGGTGATGTCCCACGGATAGAAGTGCATCTTGCCGATCCCGGCGGTGGTGTATCCGGCGTCGGCGAGCAGTTCCGGCCACGTCGGCATCCCGCACGCCGCGCGATCCGGGCGCAGCCACGAGTAGTTGTTCAACACCCCCGTGCGGACGGTGTTCAGGCCGGTGAGCAGCGAGGCGCGCATCGGGACGCAGATCGGCGAGGGCGAGATGGCGCGGGCGTAGCGCGTCCCGCCTGCGCAGAGCGCGTCGATGTGCGGGGTATGAATGAAGTCCGCGCCGTAGCAACTGAGAAAATCGGGCCGGAGTTGATCCGGCATCAGGAAGACAACATTCATACGCTCGGTCACTGCGGGCCTCCTGGCGGCTATCAGCGCAACTGGCGGTTCAGGCGCGGGTCGAGAATATCCCGGAGCGCGTCCGCGACGAAGTTGAATCCGACGAGCAGCATCGT
>JBBSII010000041.1:0-13442 GCA_038232175.1 Thermomicrobiales bacterium | reverse complement strand
GCGCACGGGTGGCAGCCCCACGGAGGTCTACGAGGAGGCGCACCTGTCGCCGGACCATCTCCTGAAGGGTATCCAGCGGTTCGTGGCGGATCGCGAACAGCGACTCAGCGGGATCGCGCGGGCGCTGGAGGCGGCGCGGGCGTGATGGTTTCCGTGATCGCGGCACAGGCTAAAGTCTATGCCACCGGTGGCGGCGGCCTTTAGCCTGCCGGACCCTGCGGCAAGCTGAAGCGCTGAAGCCTCTGCCACCGGTTCTCATCATCCTTCGGAAGGGGCGACTACCGTGCATCTCGGCTTCATCGTCCCGCGCGATCTGCGCGACGTGTCGTACCCGGAAGTCTGTGCGTGGGCGAAGGAGCAGGGGTTCTCCTTCGTCGATACCCACCGCGTGCTCCCGGACGGCGGCCCGGTGGCGGCGCGCTCCGGGCTGCATCCGGGCGTGCCGACCCTCACCGCCGCGACGGTGAACGAGATATTCTCGCCGGACAAGCGGGCGCGCGATGGCGCGGTGCACACGCTCGTGGAATACCTCGAGCAAGCGTCACGACAGGGGATCACCATCGTGCTCGGTCTTCTGAATAACGTGGACCCGTCGCTCTCGCTCGCCCAGAACTTCGACCGCTTCGCCGCGACGTGGCAGCCCGTCGTCGCGGCGGCGGATTGCTTCGGCATCCGCATCGCGCTCGAACCGTGGCCGGGGCACGGGCGCAATCTGTGCTACGCGCCGGAGATGTTCCGGCGCGTCTTCGCCGCGTTCGACTCCCCCGCCCTCGGTCTCTGCTTCGACCCGTCGCACTTCGTCTGGATGGGCAACGACCACATGCGCGTGCTGCGCGAGTTCGCGCCGCGCATCTACCATGTCCACGCGAAGGATACCGAAATCCTGAAAGATGGTTTGTACGACTACGGCATCCTCAACCGGCAATTCACCGAGGGGCAGCGCGGCTCCGGCTGGTGGCGCTACCGCCTGCCGGGATATGGCGTGCTACAGTGGCGACAAATTCTCTCCGCGCTCTGCGAGAACGGCTACGACGGCGCGGTCTGCATCGAGCACGAGGACCCGATCTACGAAGGATCCGAAGAACGCGCGAAGCGTGGCCTCATCCTCGCGCAGCGTTATCTCGAACCATTCATCGCATAACGGATTGAACCGCCAATACTGGGAGGGGATAACACAGAGGACACAGAGCGCACAGAGAACACAGAGAAGAGAAAATATATTTGGATTCTCTGTGTCCTCCGTGCGCTCTGTGTTAATTCCCTGACCTCTTTCCGTGTTTCCCGGCGTCTTGCGGCGATGCAGAGATCGGCGCTCAGTCCGCCGCCGCCGCTGCCGACGCGCCCTCGAGCACGAGCGATTCGAAGTGCGTCGGGTCATCGAACGGGCCGCACATCGCGAGATGCATCCGTTCCGGCTTGAACAGTTCGTTCGCGACGCGGAAGACGTCTTCCTTCGTCACTGCGTCCACCTCCGCGCGGCGCTCATCGGGCGTGCGCACGCGGCCACGCAACAGTTCCTGCCGGATGACATCCATCGCGACGCCCGCAGAGCCTTCCATCCCGAGGAGGATGCGGCCCTTCAGGCCCTCCTTGCCCATGCTCAGTTCCTCGTCGGTGACGGGTTCCGCCGCCATGCCGAGCATCTCCTTGCGGATCGAGATGAGCGCCTGGTCGATCCGGTTCAGGTCCATCCCGCCGCGCGCGACGAAGAGGCCGGTGTCCGTGTACGGGTCGGGCGAGGAGCCGACGTAGTAGCACAACCCCTGCTTCTCGCGCACCTCGATGAAGAGGCGCGACGACATCGTGCCGCCGAGCACGGTGTTCATCACCGCGACCGCCGCCTCATCCGGGTGGCCAATCGGTAGGCTGGGGACGCCGAGGCAGAGATGCGCCTGCCCCGTGTCCTTCGTGTACAACTTGACGCGCGCACTCGGCGCGACGCCGGACGCGGCGACGGGCTTCGGCGCGGTGCCGCCGGGAAACTGCGCCATCCACGCCTGCACGGCCTCCAGCGCGTCCGCTTCCTCCACCTTCCCGGCAATCGAGACGACCATGCTGCCGGTGTGGTACGCCATCTCGACGTAATCCGTGAAGGTCGTGCGAGACATCGCGTTGATCGTCTCGTCCGTCCCGAGGATTGGGCGACCGAGCGGATGGTCAGGGTACATCATCTCCTGGAAGGTGCGCGGCGCGAGCGCCATCGGCTGATCGTCGTACATGCGGATTTCCTGGATGATCGTCCCCTTCTCGCGCTCAATCTCGTCCGGATCGAACTTCGAATGGAAGAGCATGTCCGTCAGCACATCGAGGCCGACCTTGTAATGCTCCGGGGCGAGCCGCGTGTAGTACGCCGTCATCTCCTCCGAGGTGAAGGCGTTGAACTGCCCGCCCAACCCGTCGATCAGACTGGAGATGTCGCGCGTCGAGGGGCGTCGTTCCGTCCCCTTGAAAAACATGTGCTCGGCGAAGTGCGCGATGCCGTTCACTTCTGACGCTTCCCATCGCGCGCCGACGCCGACGCCGATGACGACCGTTACGGAAGTCGCCGCGTCCATCGGCGTGATGTAGACGCGCAAACCGTTGTCCAAAACGTGCTTGTGGTACTCGATTGCCATGCGGAATGATCCTCTCTATTCGATGCCGCGCAACGATGCGCCGCACGATCCATTGTACCGCCTGACGGCGCATCGGTGGAATTGCGGCGCGCTTCCCGCGACTCCACCGTCTGATGGAGACATCCCTCGTGCGCGAAGGCAGCGAGACGCCGACGCGCTGGACGTAGCGTTCCGCTACGCCGCCAGGTTCTCCAATACCATCGCGATCCCCTGGCCGCCGCCGATACACGCCGTGACGATGCCGTACCGCTCGCCGCGCCGCCGCAACTCGTGGATCAACTTCACGGCGAGGATGTTGCCCGTCGCGCCAATCGGATGGCCGAGCGCGATCGCGCCACCGTTCACATTGACCTTTTCCATGTCCAGCCCGAGTTCCCGGATGCACGCGAGCGCCTGCGCCGCGAACGCCTCGTTCAACTCGAAGAGGGCGATGTCATTGAGCGTTAGATCGGTCTTCTTGAGCACCTTGCGGACGGCGGGCACCGGCCCGATGCCCATGTACTCCGGTTCGACGCCGACGACCGACCACCCAACGACGCGGGCGAGTGGCGTGATGCCGCGCGCTGCCGCCTCGGACGCCGCCATGATAATCGTGGCGCTCGCCGCGTCGTTGATGCCCGCCGCGTTACCCGCCGTCACGCTGCCTTCCTTGTCGAAGACGGGCGAGAGCTTGGCGAGCGCCTCTACCGTCGTGTCCGGGCGCGGATGCTCGTCGCGCACGACCTCAACGGTGGTGCGCTTCGGCCCCGGCACGCTGACGGGGACGATCTCCTCGTCGAAGCGGCCCGCCTCGATGGCCGTCGCCGTGCGTTGCTGACTGCGCACGCTGAAGGCGTCCTGATCCTCACGGCTGACGCCATCCCGCCGCGCGATGTTCTCGGCCGTCGTGCCCATGTGGCGGCAGGAGAACGGGTCGGAGAGCGCCAGCGTCAGCGCGTCCTTCAGCGTCGTGTCGCCGAGGCGCGTCCCCCAGCGCACATCGGCGAGCATCGGGTACCGGCTCATGTTCTCGACGCCCCCCGCGACGACGACCCGCGCATCCCCCGCGAGGATCGCCTGCACCGTGCTGCCGATTGCCTGCGCGCCGGAGCCACAGAGCCGGTTCACCGTGTACGCCGGCGTCTCAATCGGCAGGCCCGCGCCGAGCGCGACCGCCCGCGCGATGTAGGCGTCCTGCCCGATCTGGCCGACACACCCGATCACCACTTCCTCCACATCGCCGGGCGCGAGGCCGCTCTCCGCGAGCGCGGCGCGCACCGCCGCCGTGCCGAGTGTCGCCGCCGGGACATCCTTGAATGACTTCCCGAACGCGCCAATCGCCGTCCGCTTCGCCGCCACAATTACCGCCGATTCCATCATTGTGCTCCTTTCGCAATCGTCGTCACGCTATTGTACCGCCTTCTGGTACACTGCACCCCCGGATGCACCGCAGGCAGTGATCGAGAGGATATGCATGGCGCGCACCGATTACCGATTTGTCCACACGCTGCGCGTTCGATACGAAGAGATCGACGGTCAGCGGATCGTCTATAACGGGCGCTATCTGTCGTACATGGACATCGCACAGACCGAATATTTCCGCACCGGCCTCGGCCTGCATATCTACGACCTGGCGGATGCGAATATCTTCGATGTCGCGACGGTGCACGTCGAACTCGACTACCTCCGCTCATTCCAACTCGACGACATGGTGGCGATCGGCGTCCGCTGCACCACCATCGGCGGAACGAGCCTGACGTTCGCCTTCGAGATGTGGAAAGAGGGCGATGCCGAGACGTATTTCCGCGCGACCGCCGTGTATGTCAATTTCGATCCCGCGCAGCGGGCGAAGCGGCCCGTGCCCGCGAACGTCCGCGACGCCATCGCGCGGCTCGAAGGGTGGGAGCGCGTGTGACCGCACCCATCGACGATCCAAAGGCGATTGTCGCGCGCGGCTACGACGCCATCGCCGAACGGTACCTTGCCTGGGCCGCGACGGTCGGCGATGATGAACGCGAGCGATACACGCGACTGCTGCTCGATTCGCTGCCGCGTGGCGCGGTCGTTCTGGAACTCGGATGCGGCGCGGGCGTTCCGACGACGCAACGTCTCGCCTCCCGGTTCGCGGTGACGGGCATTGACCTGTCGGCGCGACAGGTCGCATTGGCGCGACAGAATGTTCCGGGTGCAACCTTCGTGCTGGGGGATATGATGGCGTCTGCGTTCACGGCGGAGGCATTCGATGCCGTGTGCGCGTTCTACGCAATCACCCACGTCCCGCGCGACGAGCACGCGGGCTTGCTGACGAAGGTCGCGACATGGCTCCGACCCGGCGGGCTGTTCGTGGCGTCATTCAGCAACGGCGGGAACGATGGCGACGTTGAAGATGACTGGCTCGGCGCGCCGATGTACTTCAGCGGCTATGATGCGGAAACGAACCGGCGCATGGTGCGCGGCGCGGGCCTCGTCATCGAGCAGGCCCGCGCGGAAACCCACACAGAGTTCGGCAACCCAACGACGTTCCTCTGGATTGTGGCGCGGAAACCCGATACCGACGATCGCGGCGATGAGGAGGAGGAGGAACTGATGGCGGATGTAGCGGCACTGAAGGCGGCGGCACAGCAGGAGGTCGATCAGGTCACGGCACTCCTGCTACGGACGAGCGACTGGATGGCGGAGAACCCGGAACTCGGCTTGCAGGAGTATCAGGCCGCCGCGAAGCTGACGGAGATGCTGGAGGAGTTCGGCGCGGAAATCGAGCGCGGCATCGCCGGGCTGCCAACGGCATTCCGCGCCACGCTCCCCGGCGGCGACCCGAACGGGCCGACCATCGCGATCATCGCGGAGTACGACGCGCTGCCCGATGTCGGGCACGGCTGCGGGCACAACATCATCGCGAACAGCGCGATTGGCGCGGGGATCGCGCTCGCACGCCTCGGGCAGCGGGGCATGCTGCCGGGCAAGGTCGTCGTGCTCGGCACGCCCGCCGAGGAATCCGCCGTGCCGAACGCGGGCGGCAAAATCCCCGTGCTCGAACACGGCTACTTCGATGGTGTCGACGCGGCGATCATGATCCACCCGATGACGGAGGACTACCTCGCCCTCGCGCCATCGATGGTCGCGTATGGGATCGACTTAATGTTCCACGGCAAACCGGCGCACGCCGCGTCGAACCCGCACACCGGCATCAACGCGCTCGATGCGGTGATCCAGACCTTCAACAACATCGGCATGTTGCGCCAGCAGGTGCGCTCCGAGGCGCGCATCCACGGCGTCGTCACGAGCGGCGGCGGCGCGCCGAATGTCATCCCGCCGTACGCCGCGTGCCGGTTCCGCATCCGTTCGTACGACCCCGTATACGCCGCCGAACTGAAGAAGCGCGTCGTCGCGTGCGCGGAGGGCGCGGCGACGGCCACCGGCGCGCGACTCGAATGGGCGGAATATATCAAGCCGTACCAGAGCTACGTGCCGAACACGACGCTCGGCGCGGTGATGCGCGCGAACATGGAGGCGCTCGGACGCGACGTGCAGGACGGCCCGAGCCGTGACGGCGGCGGGAGCACGGACTTCGGCAATGTCAGCCACGTCGTGCCCGCCGTGTACGCGTACCTCGGCATCTGCGGCGAGGAGGCGGGCTGGCACTCGAAAGAAGTCGCCGCCGCGACGGTGACGGATCGCGGCCATGACGCGCTCGTCGCGGGTGCGAAGACGATGGCGATGACGGCGATTGACCTGCTGACCGATGCCGCCGCCCTCGCCGAGGCGAAGGCTGAGCACGCCCGCGCGATGGGCCCAATCCGCGAGGGGCTGGCGAAGGTTGAGTCCGCCGCCGGATGAGCGCCGCGCCCCAACCGATGCGCGTGTGGCTGGACGATTTCTTCGCCGCCTACTACCGGCGTCGCCCCGTCAACGCGACCTTTATCGGCGTGCATGAGTACGACGGTGCACTGCCGGATTTCTCCGCGCGGGGCGTCGATGAGACGATGGCGGAGATGCAGTCGCTGCACGCGCGGCTGCGTGGGCGTGCGGTCACGGCACCGGAGACGGACGCGGAGGCAATCGACGCCGCGCTCGCGGATCGTTTCCTCACGATGCAGCTGTGGGAGTATCAGTCCTCCCATTTTCAGCGCGGCAATCCGTGCGTCTACACCGGCGAGGCGATTTTCGGCGTGATTGCGCTCTTCCTGCGGCCCTTCGCGCCGCTCGCGGAGCGCGTTGACGCGGCGGTGCGGCGACTGGACGCCATTCCCGCGTTCCTCACCGGGGCGCAAGCAAATGTGGCCGCCGCCCCGCGCGCATGGACGGAACGCGCGATCCGCGAGTGTACCGGCGCGCTGCACTTCCTCGGCGCGGGGATGGACAATCTCATCGCCACAGCGGGCGTCACCGCCCCCCACCTGCGCCCCGCCGCCGACCGCGCCCGCGCCGCGTTCGCGGACTACCAAACGTTCCTCCAGAATACCGTGCGCCATCACGCAACGACGAATTATGCGTGCGGTGCGGAAGCGTTCGCGATGTACCTGCACGACGGGCATGAACTGGATATGACGGGTGCTGCAATCGAGGAATACGCGCGCGATCAGTTCGTGGAAGCGCGCGCGGCGTTGGTGGAGGGCGCAACGCAGTTCGGCGTGTCCGACTGGCGCGACGCGCTCGCGCAACTGGCGGACATTCACCCCACCACCGGCACATACTACCGGCGATACCAGGAGACGTGGGATGCGTGCCGCGCCGCCGCCGTATCACACGATCTCCTTACCTGGCCCGACTACCCGATCCGCTACGTGCCGCAGCCCACATGGGCGCGTGACGCCGCGCCCTTCCTCTATTTCCTCTTCTATCGCTCACCGTCGCCGTACGACCGCCTTCCTTTCCACGACTATCTCGTCACACTGGTCGAGCCGTCGATGCCACCGGGGGAGCAGGAGCAACGGCTCCGCGCGACGAACGACAGCGTCATCAAATTGAACCACGTCGTGCATCACGGGAGCATCGGGCACCATGTTCAGAACTGGCACGCCTTTCGCGCCCCGTCGCGCGTCGGGCAGATGGCGGCGGTCGATTGCGCCGCACGGATCGCCATGTTCTGCGGGGGCACGATGGCAGAGGGGTGGTCATCGTACGTCGTGGACCTGATGGGCGAAGTCGATTTCCTCACGCCGTTGGAGTTGTATTCGCAACGGTATGCGCGGATGCGCGCCGCCGCGCGGGCGATTGTCGATGTCGGGCTGCACGAGGGGCGTCTGTCACTGGACGACGCCATCGCGTTCTACCGCGACGAGGCGGGAATGCCGCCCGCTGCGGCCACCGATGAGGCGGTGAAAAACGCGATGTTCCCCGGTGCCGCGATGATTTATCTCATCGGGCAGGACATGATCCGTGACCTGCGGGCGGAGATGGCGGCGCGCGAGGGCAGCCGGTTCAGCCTGCGCCGCTTCCACGACCGTTTCCTATCGTACGGCTCGATCCCGGTGACGTTGATCGCGCGCGCAATGCGGGAATCGTAGGGGCGCGGCTCGACGCGCTCGCCCCTACGATTCCCCTCCAGTTTGCTCCAACTGCACGCGGACGGTGGCGAAGAGTGCAGCGTAATCAATCTTCGCGAAATCCGTCATGTCCACCTCGTGGACATCACCGCCGATGACGAGCGGGGCGTGCCGCCCGCGCCGCAGGATTTCCTCGAACTCGTCCATGCTCATCACGTCGGTGTGGCCGGGGTGCCGCTCACCGGACTCGGCGCGCTCCTTGAACCGCTCGTAGAGCACATCGCCGTCCGCCGTGCAGTTGATCTGGAAGGGCACGAAGGGGTGTCTGTCCCGCAGCGCGATGAACTGCTCGGAATGGAGTGCGGTCGTGAAATTGCTCTCGACAACGAACGACGCCCGCGCCACGAGCATCCGCTCCACGATGTCCCAAAGGAGCACGTACGTCGCACCGCCAAGCCGCTTCGACCACTCCCGATCACTCCACCCGAGCGAGTCGAACAGCAACTCCTTGATGCCATCCTTATTGAAGAAAGGCAGCGAGAACGCTTCCGCCACCGTGCGCGCCAGCGTCGTCTTGCCCGTCCCCGGTGGGCCTGAGACGATGATGACAAGCGGTTTTTCCACTTTGAGTAGTTCCTCCCGATAGCGCAAACAATTGCACCGCCCTCGCCGCTAGAGGAAGAAGAACGCCAGCCCGAGCATGATATAGAGCGCGAGCAATTGCGCCCCTTCGAGCCAGTGGCTCTCGCCATCCAACGCGACGAGGACGGCGATCACCGTCGCGCCGCCGAGCGCGAAGAGTTCGTACATGTTGAACTCCAGCGTCAGCGGCGTGTCGAGGAACAGGGAGACGAAGACGAGCACCGGCGCGACAAAGAGCGCAATTTGCAGGCTGGACCCGAGCGAGATGCCCAGCGACAGGTCCATCTTGTTCTCCATCGCGACCTGCACCGCGACGACATGCTCCGCGACGTTGCCGACAATCGGGATGATGATGATGCCAACGAAAAACTCGCTGATGCCCCACGCCTTCACCGTCGGCTCGATAGCGTGCACGAGCAGTTCGCTCATCGCGACGACGGCGAGCGTCGTGCCAAGCAGGACGATCAACGCGAACCGTTTCGTCCAGTTCGGCGTGTCGTCCTCGAGGTTCTCGCCCGCGCCGCCAGGGCCGCGCCGGAAACTGAAGACGAGATACAAGGCGTAGATGATGAAGAGTACCACCGCGACCGCGAGGCTCAGCCGCTCCAGTTGCGACGTGTTAATCGCCTCCGTCCCATGGTGGAAGAAACTCGGGATCAGCAGGCTCACGACCGCGAGGGCGAGCATCGTGCACGCCGCGCCGGCATCGGTGCGGTCGAACTTCTGGGTGCCGAACTTCAGGCCACCGAGCAGGATGCTCGCGCCGAGCACGAAGAGCACATTGCCGAGGATGCTGCCCGCGAGCGTCGCCTTCACCGTCGTCGTCAGCCCCGCGCGGAGCGCAACAATGGTGATAATCAATTCGGCGGCGTTGCCGAACGTCGCGTTGAGCAGGCCGCCGAGGCGCGGCCCGGTATAGAGCGCGACTTCCTCCGTCGCCCGGCCGAGGAATCCCGCCAATGGAATCAGCGAGACCGCGCTGGCGATGAAGACGATCGGCGGGCTTGCGCCGAGCGCCGCGAGTAGCACGGCCACCGGCACGAGCAGCAGCAAGCCGAGCAGAACCCGCGTCTGCATGTTGAGCGGCGCGATGGTGGGGAATGACATTCCTTCAGTCTTTGGCACGCATTGTCCCTTCTCACGACGCCGATAGACCGAGCTGCCGAACCCTTCCGGCCCACCACCGGCATCGTACCAAGTTCACCGGCACTTCGCTCATCCAGGGCGCCGTCTGTCCGCGTTGCGGGGGAATCCTAACCCCCGGCCCCTGCCGTTCCTCGGCGTGGGAAGGGGTGACTCACCGCAATGCCGTGACGTTCACCAAGCACCCGGATCTCAGAGGCTCCCTCCCCCTTCCTCGCGTGAAGGGGGTCGGGGGTTAGGATTCCCAGTCCTCTTCAATCACAATCTACCCAGACTCCCGGTGGTATGGTAGCCTTCGGTATCGCTCGATTGCACGCTGAGGAGGCACGCATGGACGTTTCCCGGCTCCGCGGTTCGATTGTCCCCATCGTCACGCCGTTCGACGCGGGCGGGCAACTGGACGAACGCGCGCTCGGCGCGCTGATCGACTGGCAGATTGCCAGCGGCAGTCACGGCATCTCCGTCACCGGCACGACGGGCGAGCCGAGCGCCCTGACGGCGGACGAGCGCCGCCGTGTCTTCGACCTCGCGCGCGAGGCGGTCGCGGGCCGCGTCCCCTTCGTCCCGGCGACGGGCACGAACAACCTCGACGAGACGGTCGCGCTCACGCGGTACGCCGAGGCGGGCGGCGCGGACGCCGCGCTGATCATCGTGCCGTACTACAACCGCCCGTCGCAGGAGGGGCTGTTCCGCTTCTTCCGCGCGGTCGCGGGGTCGGTCGAACTGCCGCTCATCATCTACAACATCCCCGGCCGCACCGCGACGAACATGCTACCGGAGACGATGGCCCGATTGCGCGCGGCCTGCCCGACGATCATCGGCGTCAAGGAGTCGAACAAGGACTTCGAGCACGTCTCGAAGGTCCTCCACACCTGCGGGCGGGATTTCCTCGTCTACAGCGGCATCGAATTGCTTGTCTACCCGATGCTCGCCAGCGGTGGCGTCGGGCATGTCCGCGCAACCGCGAACATCATGCCGCGCGCGGTGGCGGCGCTCTACGATCTCGTGATGGCCGACAAGTGGCAGGAGGCCATCGACCTCCACTACCACCTACTGCCGCTCAACGAGGCGTTGTTCCTCGAAACGAACCCTGGCCCCTTGAAGTGGGCGATGGGCGAACTCGGCTGGATCGACCCGCACCTGCGCCTGCCGCTCTGCGAGCCGTCCCCCGCCAATCAGGAGAAGATTCGCGCCGCCCTCGCGCAGTACGACCTGCGCCACAGCCCGGTCGCGAAGGCGGTGGGGGCGTGAGAATCGCGCGCTTTGTCGCCAACGGTCGCATCCACACCGGCACGGTCAACGACGACGGGATGCCCGTGGACGCGGAAGGCCGAGCCTACGCGCGCGACGCGGTGACGTGGCTGCCGCCCGTCGTCCCGTCGAAGGTAATCGGCCTCGCGCTCAACTACCGCGACCACGCGGCGGAACTGAACAAGGTCGATCTGCCGGACGCGCTGGCGCGGAACCTCGACGTCCCGGCCCTCTTCTTCAAGCCGACGACCGCGCTCACCGGCTCCGGCGCGCCAATCGTCTACCCCACCGGCGCGGAGTACATGCACTATGAGGGCGAACTTGCCGTCGTCATCGGCCGCAGCGGGCGCAAGGTGCGGCAGGCCGACGCGATGGACTACGTCAAGGGGTACACCGCCGCGAACGACGTGACGGTACGTGATTTCGTGCAGAGTTTCTACCGCCCACCCGTCAAGGCGAAGGGGTTCGACTCGTTCGGCCCGCTCGGCCCGTGGATGGTGACGGCGGACGCCTTCGGCGACCCGACGAATATCACGATTCGCACCTTTGTGAATGGGGTACTGAAGCAGGAGGGCAACACGCGCGACCTGATCCACTCGATCCCCGCGATCATCGAGTACATCACCGCGTTCATGACGCTCGAAGAGAATGACGTGCTGCTCACCGGGACGCCGCAGGGCATCGCCGCCATCCGACCAGGCGACACCGTCCGCGTCGAGGTTGAGCGCATCGGCGCGCTGGAGAACCATGTGATCGCTGAGGAGACCTAACCCCCCGGCCCCCTTCCCCACGAGGAAGGGGAGGGTAGCGGGGAAAGATACACGTTCATGGCCAGGCACGATGCCGCAATGAGTCACCCCTTCCCACGCTGAAGGATGGAGGGGGCCGGGGGGTAGGAAGCATGGCGACGACCGTTGAGTCGCAACAGGAACTCGGCACCCGCACCGTCGGGCATTTCATCGGCGGGCGGTTCGTCTACGACGCGGACGAGACCTTCGAGACGCTGAACCCCGCGACGAATGAGCCAATCGCCCGCATCACAAAGGGTGGGCAGCCGGAACTTGATCGCGCCATCGCGGCGGCGCGCGCGGCGTTCGACACAGGGCCGTGGCCACGGATGCGCGCGGCGGAGCGTGCGAAGATTCTGCGCAACGTGGGCGATCTCATCATCGAGCGCTCGCCGGAGATCGCACGCATCGAGACGATGGACACCGGCCTGCCCATCGCGCAGACGGGCGGTGCGCAGATCCCCCGCGCGGCGGACAACTTCTATTTCTTCGCCGAGATGGCGAATCACATGGACGGCACGGCGTACCACAGCCCGGAGTACCTCAACTACACGATCCAGCGCCCCGCCGGTGTCGCGGGCCTCATCACGCCGTGGAACCTCCCGTTCATGCTGACCTCATGGAAGGTCGCTCCCTGCCTCGCGAGCGGCTGCACCTGCGTTATCAAGCCGGCATCGTGGACGCCCCTGTCGAACGAGAAACTGGCGGAGTGCATCCGCGACGCGGGCGTGCCGGACGGCGTCTTCAACCTCATCTACGGCTCCGGCGAGACGGTTGGCATGGGCCTCGTGCAGAGTTCGGACGTGCAGTTGATCTCCTTCACCGGCGAGACGGTCACGGGCCGCGCAATCATGCGCGCGGGCGCGGCGACGATGAAACGCTACTCGATGGAACTCGGCGGCAAGTCCCCAATCGTCGTCTTCGGCGATGCGGACTACGACCGCGCACTGGACGCGGCGGTCTTCGGCGTCTACTCCCTGAACGGCGAGCGGTGCACCGCCAGTTCCCGCTGCATCGTCGAGCGGTCGATCTACGACCGCTTCGTCGCAGACCTCACGGCGCGCGTCGAGAACATCCGCGTCGGCGACCCGATGGACAAGCGGACGGAGATCGGCGCGCTCATCCACCCAAGCCATCTGGAGAGCGTGCTTGCCTACGTCGAGGCAGGCAAAGCGGAGGGCGCGAAACTCGTCGCGGGCGGCGGGCGCGTGCCGGGGATGGAGCGGGGCAACTACATGCAGCCGACACTCTTCGCGGATGTGGACAACACGATGCGGATCGCGCAGGAGGAGGTCTTTGGCCCCGTCCTCGTGGTGATTCCCTTCGACGGTGAGGAGGAGGCCGTGCGGATCGCGAGCGACGTGAAGTACGGCCTCGCGGCGTACGTCTGGACCACGGATGTGGCGAAGGCGAACCGCGTGGCGCAGGGCATCCAGGCGGGCATGGTCTGGGTCAACTCGCAGAATGTGCGCGACCTGCGAACGCCGTTCGGCGGCGCGAAAGAGAGCGGCATCGGGCGCGAGGGCGGCCACTTCTCG
>JBBSII010000040.1:0-13447 GCA_038232175.1 Thermomicrobiales bacterium | reverse complement strand
GTCGGGTCTGCGGCGATTATCCCGACGCGGAGATCATCGTCGTCGATGACGGCAGCACGGACGGCACCGGCGACCAGTTGCAAGGCTTGCCCATGCGCGTGCTGCGCCATCCGTACAACAAGGGCAACGGTGCATCCGTGAAATCGGGCATCCGCGCCGCGCGGGGCGATTACGTCCTCCTGCTCGACGCGGACGGGCAGCAGGAACCGGCGGACATCGGCAAATTGCTCACGCACACCGGCGTTTACGATTTAATCGTCGGCGCGCGGACGAAGTCATCGCAGCAGAACCGCGTGCGGGCGCTCGGCAACGGCGCGCTGGAGCGGGTCGCGTCGTATCTCGCGGGCACGCGCATCCCGGACTTGACGAGCGGGTTCCGCGTCTTCCGGCGCGCGGTGATCCTCGAGTTCATCCACCTGCTGCCGAATCGCTATTCCTACCCGACCACAAGCACGCTGGCCTTCCTCAAGGCGGGGTACAATGTCACCTTCGTCCCGATCGTGGCGAACAAGCGGCAGGGCGGGAAGAGCGGACAGAAACTGCTCAAGAACGGCGTGCAGTTCACGCTCATCATCCTCCGCATGATTACCCTGTTCAGCCCGATGAAGATTTTCGCGCCGATTGCGCTCGTCCTCTTCCTGTTCGGGACGGGGTACGGCGCGTACACCGCCGTTACCCAGGTGCACCTGACGAACTCGACGGTCCTGCTCTGCGTCACGAGCGTCATCATCTTCCTGATGGGGCTTATCTCGGAACAGATCGCCGCCCTGCGTTTCGAGCGCGTCGAGCGTGTCGCCGACCTGCCGCGACCGCGCCCCGATGACCATGAGCGGGATCGCGATCGCGACCGACCCCCGGAGTGATGCGTGTGACTCTGCCGCCCCGCCGCTCGTCCCCGCTCCGTCGCTGGCTACCGCGCCTCGTCGGCCTCCCGCTCTCCGTCATCGCCGTTGCCGTCGTCGGCCCGCGCGACGTGCTGAACGGGCTGCGCGCGGCGAACCCGGCCCTCGTCGCGATTGCGGCAGTCGCCGTCTTCCCGCTGCTCGCGCCGAAAGCGCGTCGCTGGCAGATCGTGCTCGCGGACTTCGGCATCGCGCTCCCGTGGCGCGATGCCTTCCGGTTCTACGCGATCGGCCTGTGGGCGGCGATTGTGACGCCGGGGCAGTTGGGCGATGGGTTGAAGGCGTGGTACGTGCAGAGCCGGGGCAACCATCTCGCCCCCGCGCTCGCCAGTGTGATCGTTGATCGTTTGTTCGATGTGCTGATGCTCCTTGCCGCCGCGTCGGTCGGGGCGCTGATCTATGGGTCGGCGTTCGGGGCGCAATTCGCCGTCGTCGGTGCGCTCACTGTCGTCACGCTCGGCGGGATCGCGGTCGCGGCGTACCCACCGTTGCGGGCGCGCGTTGGGCGGATGCTCCCCGCCGCGTTGCGCGCAAACGTCGCGGGGCAGCGGTGGGTCGTCGCACTGCAGGGCGCGCACCTCACATGGCGCAGTCTGTCGCTCGCGCTCGGCTGGTCGGTCGTCTCGTTCGCGGCGACGCTTGCCCGCATCTATCTCTGCTTCCGCGCAGTCGATGTGCGTCTCCCGGTCGGGACGTTCGTCGCCGTCGTCGGGCTGTCATCCCTCGCGGGGTTGCTCTCGGTCAGCGGCATCGGCACGCGGGACTGGGCGATGATCGCCCTCCTCGGTCGCGAAGGCATTGGGCACGACACCGCGCTCGCGGCATCATTCCTTATCCTCTTCCTTAATCTGACGAACATCGTCCCCGGTTTCGTCGCGTGGCTGCGCGACCCCGTGCCATTGCGCGGCGGCGGGCAATCCCGCGAGCCGGTCGCCGCGCCGAGCGTGACAACGTGACGGCGCGATCGACACTGCGGGAATTGTTCGTCCGGTCGATTGTCTGGCTCGCCTTTCTCGCGCTTGGTTTCGCGGCGGTCGTCCACACTGGGTTGCCGCAGGGTCCGGCGGGCGGTGTCTTCGCGACGGCGCAGAGCATCGTGCAGCACCGGACGGTCACGGTTGACGGCGACACCGCGATGCTCGGCCCGCTCGATGCGGCGGCACCCGGAATCGCGTATGTCAATAATCACTACCACGCGCCGGATGCGCCGGGCGCGGCGTTCCTCGCGGTGCCGGCCGTCTGGTTGGGATTGCCACTGGCGGACGGCCTGCGGCAACCCGACGCGGCGATGCTCCTGGTCGGGTTGACGGGTGTGCTCGTGCTCGCGCTCGCCGTTGTCGCGCTCGCGTGGACGGGCGGCCGGCTCGGGCTATCGCCGTTGCGGTCGCTAATCGGCGCGGCGATCGGCATTGGCGCGTTCCTCTATCCCGTCGGCGCGCTGACCGATTCCACGGTTCTGCTCGGCGCAACATCGCTCATCCTCGCGTTGACGCTCGTTGACGGCGCGGACAGCCGGGTTGAGGACGGGTGGACGCCGCACGGTCGCTTGACGCTCACGGGGTTTGTGCTTGGGTGCTTGCCACTCCTCATCTGGTACGGCTGGCTCGCGGCGGTCTTCGTCGGCCTCGCGCTGATCATTCAGGGTGGGCGCACATGGTGGACGCGCGTCCCGTGGCTCGCGCTCGGGATGGCGGGGCCGGTCGCCGCGCTCGCGCTCTACAACACGGTCTGGTTCGGGCGACCGTGGCGTGAAGCGTGGCTGTACACCATCGGCGATGGATGGCAGCGCACGATCGAGGGTCGGTTCATTGCGACGCCGTTCACCGCACTGCGACAATCCGCACGGGCGTTGCTCGATCTCTCGCTTCGCCATCCGTTGCTGATCGTCGGGTTCGTCGCGTGCGTCGTCGGGATGGCCTTCGTGCCGTGGCGCGCGCGCGCGGTCTTCATCACGCTCGCGCTGACGCTGGGTCTCCCGTCGCTGATCGAACGCCAACCGGACGGACTGGCTGCGGAGATGCGCCCGGTGCTGCTCTGGGGCGCGTTCGCCGCCGTCGGCTCCCTCCTCCTGCTCGCACTCGTCGCGCGGGAGCGGCCTGGGTTGGTGCGCGCCGTCATCCCGGTGGGTCTCGCGCTGATCGCGGCGGGCGCTGTCGTGAGCATCATTGGTGGCGACGGGGAGCGCACCGTTATCATTACGGCGGGTAGCCATCCGTCATCATACATCGCGCCGCTCACGCTTCTCGGTGGTGCGCTGATTCTTCTGCTGCTCGTCCCAATGCTGCAACGACCGAGGGTGCGACGGGAGCGGGCGACGCCGCTCACGGCGGTGACGCTGCTGCTCCTGACGGTGTTGTCCGGCTGCGGGAGCGCCGCATCCGTCGGGACGGATGCGCGAAGCGACGCGCCCAATCTCCTCCCCGCACTCGCGATGCGCGGCTCCGGCGGCATCACGACGGCAGTGTGGACGCTGGACGCGAATGCGCAGATCGCACCGGACGGCGCGACGCTGACCGCCCCGAAAGGCGCGGGAACGGCGACATCGCCGCGCGTGCCGGTGCAGGCTGGGGACGCCTATCAGGTGCGCGCACATGTCGTCGGGCAGCGCGGCGCACCGAACGGCGTGACCGGGCGTGTCCAGTGGTTCGACCGGGCGCAACGCGCGCTCGGTGAGAGCGTGCTGCCGCTCCCGGTCGGGCTGCCAAGCGCCGATGCCGCCGCCCCGGTCGGTGCGACGACGGCGCGCGTCGCGGTTTCCGTTCCCGTCGGCGCGACGATTGACGACATCCAACTGCGACCGCGTGATGGCGGCAGGCTCGACCCGTTGCCTGCCTACGCGAAGGCGGCGCTCGCCTTCTCGTTCGATTACGAGACGGCGATGGGTGGGTTGATTCACACGCGCGGCGGCGAGACCGCCCACGATGTCAAGGACGCCGCGGCGCGCGGGCTAGCGATGCGCAACGGCGCAGTCTTTCTCCGTCGCCTCTTCGCCGCGTACGACACGCGCGCGACGTTCTACGTCAACGGCTACAACTTCCTCACCGGCAACACCGAGCATCGCGTCTTCGTCGGCAACCCAACGTACACGCGATATACCCAGCGGAACGGCTGGGCGTCCGACTACTGGACGACGCACCCCTGGTACGGCGACGACCCATACGGCACGGAGCAGACGAACCCCGCGTGGTACTTCGGCTCGCTCACGAAGCAACTGGCGCAGGATGGGCACGACATCGAGTCGCACACCTTCGGGCATCTCTTCATCCACGCGGGAATCACCGCGCAGGAACTGGACGACGACCTGACGGAATGGGACACCGTCGCGAAGGAGAACGGGTACGCGCCCGCGCATTCCTTCGCATTCCCGTGGGTCGCGTCGAACAGCGTGACGCCGGAGTATTACGCGGTTCTGGCGAAGCACGGGATCACCAATGTGACGCGGTTCTACGACCTCAAGCCGGGGACGTACGAACTTTTCAGCGTGCCCGACTACCCAGCCATCCATGTCATCCCGGATCAGGAATTGATCGACCGACAGGGCGACGAGCAGGCGGCGATGCGCGGCATCGAGATGACGCTCGCGACGGGCGGCGTCTTCTCGCTCTGGGCGCATCCGGAGAGCATCGCCAGCGCCAATGCGCAGGCAATCTGGGGGCGCGTCGTCGCGTACGCGGCGGATCGGCGGGCGCAGGGGCTGTGGGTCGCGCCGGTGACGACGATCACCAACTTCGCGGACGCGCGCGATCAGTTGCGCGTGTCGAGCGTCCATGTCGGCGCGACGACGCATCTCACGGTCAGGAACATGGGGCAAACCGGCGTCAACGACGCGACGCTCACCCTGCCGCGCGCGCCCGCTCAGGTTGAGTGGTCGGGCGGAACGGGCGCGCGAGACATCAACCGCGCGCAGATTCGCGTCGGCAACATCGCCCCCGGCGAGACGGTCTCCATCGCGGTGCGGTACCCGTGACAGGCACTGCGGCCTCAACCCCGCCGCGACGTGCCGCCGATCTGCGGCGGGCATGGGCGGCATGGTGGCGGCGTTCGCCCGCAGTCGTCACGCGATGCATCGTTGCAGCGGTGATCGCGGCGGTTGCGTACCTCGCCTTCTTCGCCATCGCCCGGCCCGTGACCATCGACATCGGCAGGTTCCCCGACCGGCTCGTCCTTTCCGGCTTCAACGGCGATGAGCGAGACAACGGCGTCACGTACCGCTGGACGCGCACGAGTGCAACGATTCAGGTGCCGGGATACGGCGGCGTGCGTGCAGCGCACCTCGAAGTTGCCGCGCGCAATGGTCGCGGTAAGCAGATTGAGACGCCGTACACCGTCGATCTCGGCGCGGAAACGGCGCGCCTCGCGGCGGCGGAGATCTTCATCCCCGCCCTGGCCGATCTGCACGCAAAAACGGGTGGTGACGCACTGACGGTGCGGTTGCAAGCGGAGCGGTACGCGCCGGGCACTGCGGACACCCGCGTCCTCGGCGTGCAGGTTGATCGCGTCCACATCCAGCCGATGGCGTCGTCGTGGTGGCTCGGTGTGCGCGGTGGTTGGCCGTGGGCGCTGCGACTCGCGCTGCTCGCCGTCGTGATCGCCCTCGCGGCGCCACGGCGGTGGAGTGGCCTTCTCGGTGGCGGTGCGAGCGCGATCGTCGCGGTGCTCGCGTTCGTCGCGCCGTCGAGTCGGGTAATTCTGCCGCCGCTGCTCGTGCCCACCGCAATCGCGGTCACCGTCGTTGCTGCTGTCGTGCGTTGGCGTGCGATGGCGGCATTGCTGGATGGGGTGTGGATCGCGCTCGACCGACCGGTGGTGATGCGGTGGACGGTGGGGCTGCTTGTCGGCGCGTACATCATGCTCACGCTGCTTGTTGTCCGCAATGTAGACTTCATCGGCCACGCGGACTACGCTGACAACGCGGTGCGGGCGCGGAACATCGTGCGCGGGCGCGGCGATGTCATCGACTACGTGCCGCAGTTCTACCGGCGGTTCCCGCGCATCGTGCATCCGGCGGAGACGTGGCCGCCGTTGCAGGTCTGGATGATTGCGGCGGTCTTTCGCGTGCTCGGCGTCTCGACGGTGGTGGCGAAACTGCCGAACATCGCGGTGATGGCCGCGTTGCTCGTGTTGACCGCGTGGATCGGCGCGTGGCGGTGGTCGCGCCGCGTCGGGCTGCTCGCCGCGCTCCTGCTCGCCGCGACGCCGCTCTTCTTTGAGGACACGCTCTTTCCCGTCAACGATCTCGTCTTCACGCTGCTCTTCGCGGCCTTCATCGTCGCGTTGCATCGCACATGGTGCGAACCCGACCTGTTACCACGTTTGCAACGCCTCGGTCGCTTCGCCGACTGGATGCCGGACATCATCGTGGGCGGGCTAGCGGGGTTGCTCCTGCTCGCGAAGCCAAGCGGCGCGGCACTGATCGCGGGGGCATCGGCGGTCGCGTTTGTCATCGCGCGTCGTGCGGGGTACGCGATTGGTTGGCGGCACGTTGGCGTCGCGGTCGCCGCGTTGATCGCCTGCTACGCGCCGTGGGTGATCCGCAACCTCGCCCGGTTCGGCACGCCGTTCCACTCGACGGAAACGTACGATGCGTGGGTGCTGAAGTACGACCTCGCGCAGCCGTCCGAGGGCATCTATCGCGTCTATTGGGATCGCCCGTTGCCGCATCCGCGCCTCCTCGTTGGTTACGGCTACGACCATTTCCTGACGGTGCAAGGGCAGCAATTTGGAAAACTCTGGCACGATTTCAGTGGGGGGGCGCTCGTGCCGCGCCTGCTGCTGCCGCTGCTCCTGATCGGCGCGTTGATCGGCGCGGCGCGGCGGCCGGGGTTCGGCGCGATGCTCGCCGGTGCGGCGGCGCCGTACACGCTCTTTGTGCTCGTCTACTGGCATTACGAGGTGCGGTATTTCCTCGTCTTCATGCCGTGGCTGTTGCTCCTCGCGGCGGCGGGATTGGAATGGTTGTACGACGCGCTCGGCGCATGGTTCACGGGGATGTGGCGGCGCGCGCTCGTGCCCCTGCTCGCGCTCGTGCTGCTGCTCGCGGTGGTCGTGCCCGCAGGGGCTGACATTACACAGCGAGCGGAAGCCCAAACGGGTGGGAACGGGATGGTGCAACTGACGGACTGGCTGAAGGCGAACACGCCGCCGGACGCCGTGGTGATGACGCGGAACCCGTGGGAAGTGACGTGGCACAGCGACCGGCGCACGGTGATGCTCCCGCTCGGCAGCACGGACGATATCTATGCGGTGATGCGGCAGTACGGTGTGACGGTGCTCGCGCTCGATCACATCAACGACGCGAGCACCATTCGCCCAAATCTGGACGACCTCTACAAGTTCAAGGCGTTGCCGGGCATCACACCACTCTATGATCCCCACAACGACTTCTTTCTCGTGTTCCGCGTTGCAGCGCCGCCCGGATGAGAGGAGGGTTCGATTGACTGGCGACGCCTTGAAAGTGGTCATGCTCACGTCATCGTACCCGCTCTATGATGGCGACATGACCGCCCCGTTCATCGAGGAGATCGCCGCCGGTCTCGTGGCGCGGGGGCACGAAATCCACGTCGTGCTCCCCGATCATCCCCGGTTGCGGCGTGCCGCTGTCGCGCGCGGCGTGCATCTCCACCCCTTCGCGGCTGCGCCGGTGCGGCGGTGGGGCGCGGCGTGGGGGTACGCTGGGTCGCTCGCGGGGGATGTCGCGCTGACGAAGGGGGCGGTCGCAGTCGCGCCCTTCGCCCTCGCGAATGCCGCCCGCGCCGTCAATCGCGTCGCGAGACTCGTGCGGCCCGATCTGCTGCACGCGCACTGGATGATCCCGAACGGCCCGCCCACCGCGCTGATCGCGCGCCGTCGCGGCCTGCCGCTCGTCGTCAGCCTGCATGGGTCGGATGTCTTCGTCGCCGAGCGCCTCGCCCCCGCAGGTCGGGCGGCGCGGTGGGCATTCGGGTCGGCGGACGGCGTGACGGCCTGCTCCGGCGACCTCGCGGATCGTGCAATGCGTCTCGGCGCGTGTGAGGACCGCACCCGCGTCGTGCCGTATGGCGTGAACAGCGCGCAGTTCCGGCCCGTGGACGATGCGACACGCGCGGTGGTGCGCGGGTGGTTCGATCTGCCGCCGGAGGCGCCGCTGTTGCTCTGCGCGGGTCGGCTCGTCTATAAGAAGGGGTTCGCGGTGGCCGTCGCGGCGTTCGCGCGAATTGCCGCGACGCATCCCGACGCGCGGCTCGTGATCGCCGGCGACGGGCCGCTCGACGCCGATTTGCGCCGTCAGGCGGAGCGCCTCGGCGTTGCGGATCGGGTATGCTTTGCGGGGCGCGTCGATCGGGACCGGCACCCGCGACTCGTCGCCGCCTGCGATGTCTACCTGCTCCCGTCGGTGCACGACCATCGGGGCAATGTGGACGGATTGCCGAATGCCCTGCTCGATGCGCTCGCGGCGGGGTGCGCGGTTGTCGCGTCCGATGTCGCGGGGGTGCGGCTCGCGGTGCGGGACAGCGAGACGGGCGTGCTCGTGCCGGAGCGGGATGTGGCGGCGCTTGCCGACGCGGTCGATGCGTTGCTGCGCGATCCGGCGCAACGCGCGGCGCTCGGAGGCGCGGCGCGCGCGGATGTGACGGCGCGACTGACATGGGCGCACACCGCTGCCGCCTTTGAACGGGTCTATGAGGGCGCGCTGGCGAGCAAGAAGGAAGGGCAGCATTGACCGAACGTGACACCGCGCCGACGGTCGGCATCATCGGGTTAGGCTACGTCGGCTTGTCGTACGCGGTGGCGTTCGCGGCGGCGGGGTGCACCGTCGTCGGCTGTGATGTGCTCGCGGCGCGGGTCGCGACGATCAATCGCGGCGAAAGCCCGCTCCCCGATATCCTGTCGGACGCGGCGGTCGCAGCGGAGGTGCGGGCGGGTCGTCTTACCGCGACGACCGAGGATGGGCCGCTCGCCGGGTGCGACGTGCTGATTATCGCCGTGCCGACGCCCGTGAATGCGACGCACGACCCGGACCTGTCGATGGTGCGGGACGCCACGGAACGCATCAGCCGTGTCTTGCGACGCGGGCAACTGATTATCCTCGAATGCACGACGTACCCCGGCACGACCGAGGAAATCGTCGTCCCGATGGTCGAGCGGGCCGGGTACCGCATCGGCGAGGATGTCTTCGTCGCGTACTCGCCGGAGCGCATCGACCCTGGCAACACGAACTCGCAGGGGTGGACGCTGAAGAACACGCCGAAGGTGGTCGGCGGCTGCACGTCGGCGTGCACCGCCCGCGCCGTCGCGCTCTACGAGCGGATGACGGAGCGCGTCATCCCCGTCTCGTCGCCGCGCGTCGCGGAGATGGAGAAACTGGTCGAGAATGTCTTCCGCGTCGTCAACATCGCGCTCGTGGACGAACTCGCGCTGCTCTGCGACCGGATGGGACTCGATGTGTGGGAGGTGCTGGACGCCGCCGCGACGAAGCCGTACGGCTTCATGCGCTTCGTGCCGGGGCCGGGGCTGGGCGGCCACTGCATCCCCGTCGATCCGCTCTACCTGACGTGGAAGGCGAAGGCGTACAACTTCCCGACGCGCTTCATCGAATTGGCGGTGGAAATCGACCGGCGGATGCCCTACCATGTGCGCGACCTCGTCGTCCGCGCGCTCAACGGCCAGAGGAAGAGCGTCAATGGCAGTCGAATTCTGCTCATTGGCGTCGCGTACAAGGCCGATGTCGCGGACACGCGGGAGACGCCCGCCGCCGCCCTCTGGCAACTCCTCACGGACGACGGCGCGACCGTCTCCTACCACGACCCGCACGTCGCGACGTTCCGCGCCCCCGATGGCGTGATGCACGCCTCGACGGAACTGACGGATGAGGCGCTTCGGGCGGCGGATTGCGTCGTCATCGTGACCGATCATGCCGCCGTCGATTACGCGCGGGTCGTCGCTCGCACCACCGCCATCGTCGATACCCGCAACAAGACGCGCGGCATCCCGACGGGCGAGGGCAGCGCCGCGATCACGCGACTGTAGCGGCATGATCGCGTCTCGCTCGTCGCCTCGTGGTATCCAGGCCGCGCCGCGCTCGCGCCGGGAGCACGTGCTCCTCATCGCGCTGCTGATCGGGTGCGCCTGCTTCGCCGTCAAGGTGATCGACATCGCGCGCTACGACGCGGCAATCGCGCGATTTCCCTTTCAGGTGGACGACGCGGAGGGCGTCGTGATCGCGGAGGCGGGCCTGATCGCGCACGGGACAAATCCATACGCCTTCCAACCCTCGCCCGCGCCCTATTTCTACGCCGGCCCGTACACGCCGGTCTACACGACGCTCAACGCCGTCGCCGTCGCTGTGGCGGGGCCGACGTTCAAGTTCGGTCGCGCGCTCCAATGGCTGGCGACGGTTGCCGTGGCGGCATGGTTGGCGTGGGCGGTGCACCGGGCGGTGTCGCGGCGCATCGGCTGGTTGCTCGGCGCGTGGTGCGCGGGACTCTTCTTCACCGCGCATCTCGTCGTCATCTGGAGCGTGCGGGTGCGCCCGGACATGACCGCGCTCGCATGGAACCTGCTCGGCGTCTTCGTGCTGCGCGCGTGGCTGGATGGGGCGGGTGATCGGGAGTTGTGGCGGGCCTCAATGTGGCCGCGCAGGCGCGACCTCGCGGCGCTCGCGCTCGGTGCGGCGTGCTTCGCGCTCGGCTGGTGGACGAAGCAGACCTTCATCGCGGCGCCGCTCGCCTTTCTCGCCGTCACGCTGCTGCGTCGTCCACGGGTCGCCGTCGCGCTCGCAGGGCTGTACGCGGCGATGATCGCGCTGCCGTTTCTCGCGCTTACGGGCATGACGCATGGCGGCTTCGCGCAGAAGACGATTGGCTATCAAGGTTCGTGGGAGTGGACGGCCTTTCGTCGCCTCGCGGAACCGTTCGTCCATCGGTACGCGCTCGTGCTCGGTGGCGCGCTGATCGCCGCAATCATCGTTTCCCTCCCGATGCGTCGCCCGACATTCGCCGTTTGCTGGTTCGTGCTGAGCGCGGGGTTCGCCCTCGGTGCGGGGACGAGCGGCGGCAACCACAACCATTTCGTCGAGTTGCTGGCGGCGGCCTCGCTCACCCTCGGCCACGGCATCGGCGCGGCCATCAACCGACCGCCGCGCGCGCAACAGACGGCGTGGGCATGGACGGCGGCGGCGGTGGCGGCTATCCTGCTACTCAGCGGCGTTTCCGCGCATGAACACGAGGGGACGGCGGGGTGGCTGGCGCGCGACTACCGGCAGCCAACGCAAGCGGAGCGCGACGGGCTGGCGGCGGTGGCCTCCTATCTCGCGAACGCGCCGGGTCCCGTGTACAGTAACAATGTTGGCATCCTCGTCGTCGCGGGGCGCGAGGTGCGCGTGACGGACCCGTTCACGATGGCGGCGGAGGTGCGCCTTGGTCGGTGGGACGACGCGGAACTCGTTGCCGATGTCGCGGCGGGGCGCTACGCGGCGATTGCGCTCGGATACAATCAGAATGTCGCGGAACTCGACCCCGCTCTGCCGCCGACGGACGCGACACCGGGCCTAATCCGCGCGATCCAATCGCGGTACCGGCTAGCGGAGCGCAACATCCTGAAGATCTACGTGCCGAAGTGACCGATGAACACGATGGAGGGGGAGCCAATGAGCGACGAACAGACCGGGGCGGCGACGCAGGAACCGGCGATCAGCAAGGAACTGCTGGACATCCTCGCGTGCCCGTGCAGCCACCACGCACCGCTGCGGCTCGAGGGCCAGTGCCTGATCTGCACCGACGGTGCGTGCAGCCGCGTCTTTCGCATCGAGGATGGCATCCCGATCATGCTGCTCGATGAAGCGGAGGGGGACGGGCCACCCGCGTAGGGAGTATCGAGTACTGAGTGCTAAGTACCGTTACAAAACCGCTCCCCTCCCCTCTCCATCGCCCCTTGGCTTCGACACACTGAGACCACGGCGGCGATGGAGAGGGGCCGGGGGTGAGGAATGGAAACCAGTGCTGAGTGCTGAGCACTGAGAAGGTTGTGCACGCTGCATCTGGCATTTCTGTACCCGCAAATTAAGAAGCTCACCGGCGCGCAGCGGCTGATCTTCGAACTGGCGCGTGCGGTCACGGAGGCGGGGCATCTGGTGACGCTGGTGACGCATCGCGTCCATGATGAGCCGCGCGCCGCCATCCCCGCCGCAATTCGCGTGATCGAGACGGGGCGACGGGTCGATCGCTTCGCGCAGCATTATGCCGATGCCGCGCTGGAGTATGCGCTCGCGCCCGCGCTGGTGCGTCATATCCCGTCAGATACAGACGCGCTCATCTGCTTCGGCCCGCCGTCGATGCCCGCACTCCGGTGGGCGCGGCAGCGCGGCTGGGGTGCGCCGTCGCGCCCGTTACTCGCGTTCCTCTACGAGCCGCCCCGCTTCGTTGACCGTGACCGCGCGGATGTGATCGCGGGCCTCGGACGGAAGGGAAAGGTGATCGGGCCATTCCTCGGCCTCTATCGCTTCGTCGATCGGCGGCTCGTCCGGGCGGCGGATGGATTGCTCGCGAACGGCGACTATGGGGCGACCCGCCTCCGCGCCGCCTACGGACGGCCCGCGACCGTCCTGCCGCACGGCGTCGATTTCCGCACGCCGGATGTGGAGGAGGTTGAGGGCGTGCGCGCGCGCTTCGGAATGCCCGACGACGCGCCATTCGCCCTCACCGTCAACCAGTTGCATCCGCGCAAGCGGCTGGAGTTGTTCATCGGCGCGGTCGCGGCGGCGCGGCGGGCCGTACCCGAACTGCGCGGGCTGATCGTCGGGCGCGGCGTCGATGAGGCCCGCCTGCGCGCGGAAGCCGCCCGCCTCGGCGTGACCGACGCCATCACGTTCGTGGGGTTCGTGCCGGACGCCGACCTGCCCACGCTCTACGCCGCCGCGACGCTTTACCTCCACACCGGGCGGGACGAAACGCTCGGGCTGTCGGTATTGGAGGCGGCATGGAGCGGGACGCCCGTCGTCGCCGCCGATGAGGGGGGGCCGCGCGATATCCTCCGCGCGGGCGAAACGGGATGGCTCACTCCAGCCAATGTGCCCGCGCTCGCGGAGGCGGTCGTGGCGATGCTGCGGGACCCGGCTACCGCGCGGGAACGGGCGCGGCGGGCGCGAGCGGATGTACGCGGACGATTCCGCTGGGAGGATGGCGCGCGGGCGTTAATTGCCGAAGTGACACGGTTGCGCGGCGCTCGCTGAAATTATCCTTGACGTGTGTGAAGGCGTTTGGTAGTATCTCCGTGGTGAGGGAACGCGCCAGCCGGGGGAGTGTCGGAACTGGCAGACGAGCATGACTTAGGATCATGTGCCGCAAGGCGTGAGAGTTCGAGTCTCTCCTTCCCCACCAGGAAAACTCAATATCCATAGCGAGCGGAAGTAGCTCAGCGGTAGAGCATCTCCTTGCCAAGGAGAAGGTCGCGAGTTCGAATCTCGTCTTCCGCTCCATTTTTCTGCCCGCGATTCCTGGGAAAACCCAGGAGCCTTTGGTGCCGCCTCGTCGATGGTTGGACATTGGTGGGGCGTTTCTGTGTCCGGGGCT
>JBBSII010000039.1:0-13470 GCA_038232175.1 Thermomicrobiales bacterium | reverse complement strand
GCTTCGGTGGCGCTGCTCCCGCCGCAGGCCGCGAGCAATGCCGCGACGCTGCTCGCGGCGGTGAGGCGCAGCACGGTGCGGCGGTTCATCGGTCGGCCGGTACCCATCGCGGTCCTACCTTTCAGCGGTTCCATCGTTTCTCCTTCGTGGACGCGGGGAGGCGTCCGTGTACATGCAGGTTGCTACTGCGTGCGTGCTGCCAATGAATCCTCTGATACACTTCCAATTCGCAAACGCCGCGCCATTACCAGTATTGCGGTGCGCGGGCGCGGCTGCTATGGAGTCTCACTTGTTCTGCGAGTTGTATGCGTTGCCGTTCGTATTGTCAACCGCGCTCGCCCACGCGGAAGTTTCGACGCGAGAACGTAAAGGGACGCCTCACACGGGGCGTCCCTTTGCGGCTGGTTCGTTGTCTGTCAGGTGGTGCGTTACATCCGCTAAGAGGTGAATTCGTCGCTTTCCCTTGGCATGAGGATCGCCAGCGCGATGTAGATCAGCACTTGTGGCCCCGGCAGCACGCACGAGGCGATGAACACGACGCGGACGAACCAGACCGGCAGCGCGTACCGCTGCGCGATGCCCGCGCAGACGCCGAGGATCAATCGCCCGCGCCGCGCGCGTACCCACCCTTGTTGCGCGAACCATGACTGCACACTATTCATTGCAACGTCCTTTCAGCGAGTGTTCCGTGTCCCAAGGCGCGCTCGCGGCGTCGTGCCGGTGCGCCTCCCGATGCATGATACACAGCGCAATAAACGCGCCATGCACACCTTCATATGAGCGGGTTGACTGGCTCAATGTTTCACTGGGCGCTCCGCGCGTTCGGCCGTTTCGCACGCACCGGCGACGATGTGGTAAAAATGTCTGCCGCGCGTCCGGGTTGGAGCGGCGAGTGTGTCGGGGTGAGGGGGACGGTGATGGTCAGCACACCGCGCGAAACGGATGGGTCACGCTTCGTCGCCGAACGGGCGCGCGGCTGGCTCGCGCATGAGACCGCCGAAGCCGCCACGACGCTCGTGCTGCCGGTGATCGACCTCGGGCGGGGCGAACTCGACCGCCCGACCGCGCCGCATATCATCGCGGCGGTCGCGGACGCGCTCGACCGGGGCGAGACGCACTACACCGCGCGCCCCGGCATCTTTCCGCTGCGCCGCGCCATCGCCGCCGACATCGCGGAGGAGTATGGCGTCGCCTACGACCCGGACCGGGAGGTGCTGATCTCATCCGGTGGACAGGAAGGGCTGTTCGTCGCCGTGCAGATGCTCGTGCGGCCCGGCGACGAGGTGCTGGTGCAGGACCCCGGCTACCCGAGTTATCGGGAGGCGATCCGGCTCGCAGGGGGTATCTGCGTTCCCGTCCCCGTTGAACCATCGGCGGCTATCGGTTGCACCGCCGACGCGATAGCGGCGTGCCTGACGCCGCGCACGCGACTCGTCGTGCTCGTGTCGCCGGACAACCCGACCGGGGTGGTGATCGACCGCGCCGAGATGGCGAAGATCGCCGCGCTCGCGGTCGAGCATGACCTGCTCGTGCTGTTCGACGAGAGTTACAAGGCGTTCCTCTTCGATGGCGCGGAGCACGTCCACATCGCGGCATTCCCCGGAATGCGGGGGCGCACGATCACCGTCGGCAGCTTCAGCAAGGGGTACGCGATGACGGGCTGGCGCGTCGGGTACGTCCTCGGGGAGGCCGCGCTTCTCCATCCGATCACGGACCTCAAACTCGCGCTCTCGATCTGCTCGGCGGCGCCGTCGCAGTGGGCCGCCCTCGCCGCGCTGACGGGGCCGCAGGAGAGTGTGGCGGAGATGCTCAGCGCGTTGCGGGAGCGCCGCGCCGTTCTCCTGCCTGCGCTGGAGTCGATGGGCCTGCACCACGGCAACCCGCGCGGCGCGTACTACGCCTTCGCGGACATTCGCGGCACGGGGCTTTCCTCCGCCGAATGCGCGCGGGCGTTCCTTGCCTGCGCGGGGGTGCGCGCGTTGCCCGGCGACCTGTTCAGCCCCGGCGGTGCGGGCTACCTGCGGTTCGCCCTCACCCGCCCCGCCCCGGTCATCCGGGAAGCGATGGACCGCCTCGCACCCGTTGTGCGCGGCCTGCGTGAGCGAGGGAAATAAATGCAAGCCACAGAGGCACAGAGGGCACAGAGAGGAAGAAAAGGAGGGAATGAGAGAAATCGGTATGCTCTCCTCCCCTTCTTTTCCCTCCTCTGTGCCCTCTGTGCCTCTGTCGCTCAGTTGGTTCCGAAGGAAATACCAGGATGAATAGTACAATCGCACATGCCGACGCGGCGGGATTGGTGGACGAGCGGGATCAGTTGATGGACCTCGCGGAGCACCTGTCGGGCGTGATTTCGCTCGGCCTCGGCGACCCCGATTTGCCGACCCCCGCGCATATTGTTGCCACCGCGAAAGCGGCGATGCGCGACGGGCGGTGCGACCATGCCACGCACCCCGCCGGGTTAATCGAGTTGCGGCGGGCAATCGCCGCGAAGCTCGCGCGCGACAACGGCGTCATCGCGGACCCCGAAACCGAGATCACGGTAACGACCGGCGGGCAGGAGGGGCTGTACGTGATCGTGCAGGCGCTGCTCAATCCCGGCGACGAAATCCTCGTGCCGGACCCGCGCTACAGCTCATACGACGCCGCGATTGGGCGCACGGGAGGCGTCATTACGCCGGTGCCGACGCGGCAGGAGGATGCCTTCGACCTCGACCCCGATGAGGTGGCGCGGCGGATCACGCCGAGGACGAAGGCAATCCTGCTCGTCACACCGGGGAATCCAACAGCGGGCGTCATCTCCCCCGCGAACCTCCGCGCCATCGCGGAACTCGCCATCGCGCACGATCTCGTCGTGATCGCGGACGAAATCTACGAGCAGTTCATCTTCGACGGCGCGGAGCACTTCAGCATCGGCTCACTCCCCGCGATGCGCGCGCGGACGATCACGCTCAATGGCTTCTCGAAATCGTACGCGATGACCGGGTGGCGGCTCGGCTACATCGCCGCGCCGCCTGCCCTGACGCGGGCGATCCGCGCCCTGAAGGAGACGGTCAGCATTAGCGCGCCCGCAATCTCGCAGTGGGCGGGCGTCGCGGCGCTCAATGGCCCGCAGGAGTGCGTCGCCACGTTCCGGGCCACGTACGACGCGCGCCGTCGCGTCGTCATGCCCGCGCTGGACGCGATGGGGCTGACGTACGGCCACCCGTACGGCACGTTCTACATCTTCGTGAACATCTCTTCGACGGGGATGACCGCGTTCCCGCTCGCGCTGAAAATGTTGCAGGAGGCGCGCGTCCTCATCTTCCCCGGCACCGGGTTTGGCCCCGCGTGGGGCGACTACCTGCGCTTCTCGCTCCTCCAGCCAACGCCGGTGCTCATGGAAGCAATCGCGCGGCTCGGGCGCGTGGTGCGGGGAGAAGGGTAGGGCACAAGGATGAGACAGGTAGCGGGTTGAAGGTGAATAACCGTACGACGGCGAAGCGTGAAGCCTCGGTCACCGCCTATTCCCGTTGCAGAATAGTGGCAAAGGCTTGGGCAAGCGTCGTCGCCCCCCGGCGAACCTCCGATGCGCCCGGCTCCACGTCCATTCGCCCCGCGTTATTCGCGCCGATCATCTCCGCGACCAGCCGGGCGTAGCTCTCGCTCAGGCCTCGGGCGATCAGCGCAGTCACCCAACCTTCGGGCGGCACGTCGCGACCCTCGACCGGACGCCCCACGAGGTCCGCTATCGCCCCCACGATCTCAGCGACGGTGTAGCGGCGCGGCCCCTCCACATGCACCACGCGCACAACTCCGGGGATCCCGGGCGGCTCGGCGAGGATTCCCGCCGCGATCACGCCCACGTCGGGGGCCGAGACGGTGGGGATGCTCTTCGTGCGTGGTTGATGGTAGAGCGGTACAATCTCGCTCTTGCTCGCCGCCCGCAACCCGCCAGTCCAGCCTTCCATATGCTCCGCCGACCGCAACACGGTCGTCGCCGCGGGGGTGGTGCGCAGCCGCTGCTCGAGGCGGTGCCAGATCATCGTCAGGCCGACCCCGGTCGCGTTGTGCGCGCCGTAATCGGAGACGGCAACGACCTGCTGCGGTCGCGCATGATCGATGGCGGCGCCAATGGCGGCGATGATGCGGTCCGCGTCCGCGAGACTATCGGGCGCGATGCCGTTCATCGGCAGGATGACGTGCACGCCATTGACGCCCGCGAGCGCCGCCTGAACCGCCGCCGCGTCATGGAGATCGGCCACGGCGATTTCACATCCCGTCGCAGCCAACCCCATCGCTTTCGCGCTATCCCGCACGACCGCCCGAACGGGGAGTCCGCGACGTTGTAGCTCGCGCACCACCGCCCCGCCCACTTTCCCGGTGGCCCCCAGGACCGCATACATGGCTGCACCTTTCCATAGTCAACTCGGTCGGCTCAATTACTCTCGCATTTGAGGTCTCACAACGCAATGATGTCGGTAGCCATTGTCGCGTAGGGGGCATCACGCCGTAATTATCGCGAAAGAGTATAAATGAGTCGCCCCTCCCCTCTTGCGGCGGGAGAGGGGCATTCCTGTTACGGCTCGATGATGTGCGCGTCCGCGATGCGGTCGCAGCGGAAGGTGCGGACCGCGCCCCGGCGGCTGTCGAAGCCGCGCATCGCGATGTGATGATCGTCCGTGACCCAGATGCGCTCCGGCCAGACGACGCGGGCGGAGACCTGCGCGTCGTCCCGCCGGTAGAGGATACAGACCGGCTCGGTGGACTCCATCGCGTTGAAGAGCGTCGCGACCATCGCGGGGTTGAGCCGCTCGCGCAGGATCGCCTCGGAGAGGCTCACGGGGAGCGACGGGCGCACCGGCGGCGCTTCCGGCGTCAGGTACATGAAGTTGATCATATCGGCTGCCATGGGTGATACCTCGGTTCCTCTGTCGTGCATCCGCATCGGCGCAAGCAGGGCACGATGCAGAAAATCTGTTCTAAAAGAGAGTATACGGATTGCGGCGATTAACGTCAAAATTCGGTCATGCGTTTCCCGCATCCCAATGGGCTAGCTGGCTTCGAAAACTGATGAATTTTCGCCCGTCACATGCTACGTGTCGCCGCGCCAAATCGGGCGGGTGAGGCAGGTCGGGCCGCCCTCGCGGTTCAGGCTGATCTCCGCGCCCGTGTACTCGCGCACGGTGCAGCCCGCCGCGCGTAGCGCCCCCGCTGTGACGGGGTTGCCAAACGCTATGATGACATCGCGCGGGGCAACCGCGAGGATGTTGCAGCCGAGCGTCGGGAACTCCGCGTCCGACACGACGATCATGTCGATGCCGCGCTCCTCCAGCATTCGCATAAGCGGAATCGGCATCAGCGGCGGGTAGACGACCGCGAGATCGTCCGCGACGGGGCTGATGAGCGACATCAGGTGCAGGCACTCTGCCGGGCCGCGCCAGTGGGGCAGGGGCAGCGGCACAACGGTCACGCCGAGCGGCGCGAGCAGATCGCGCAGTTGGTGAATCGCGGCATCGTTCGTCCGGTAGGAGAGGCCGACGCAGAGCGTGTCGTGGTCCAGCCAGCAGGTGTCGCCGCCGTCCATCGTCGCCTCGCCGCCAACGGTGCCGAGCACAGGGACGCCGATCTGATTGAAGGCGCGGCGCATCGCGTCGTCCTCGCCGCGCCGGAGCGGCTTGCCGGGCTGCCCGATGATCGCGCCCGCGTCCGTCACAATCGCAGGGTCGTAGACGAAGATCGCGTCCAGCAGGCCCGTCGGCACCGGCACGACATCGTCCTCGTACACTACCTCCGCGCCGGATGCCGCGACGAGCGCGACGAATGCCGCGTGCTCGGCGCGCAGTCACTCCGCGTCGGGCGCGTGGAGATAGCCGAATTCGCGCCAGTGCGCGGCGTCGGCGGGCATCTCGGTGGGCCGCTTCACGAGCACCCGCTTGAGGGGCGCGACGAGGGACTGACTGCCATAATTCCGCATAGTCTGCTCCATCCACGAGGTGAGGACAATTTGGCGACAGTCTCGCAGGCTTTCTCGCGCGCGATGTGCGATGCTGTGCATCGATCAATCCTTTTTGCGCGCGCAGACGTACTGCATGATAGGACGATGTGACGATGAGGGAGCGGCCCGTGCGTGCAACGAACCGAATCGCGACCGGATTGCTCCACACAGATGCCGCGTCCGCGCGGCCCGCGTCGCTCTCCGCGCAGGAGGCGATGGCGACCGCGCCGGATGAGACGCTCATCGCTGCCGTGTGCACCGGGGACGAGGCCGCGCTTGCCACACTCTACGACCGGTACGCGCCCTCCGTCTACTCGCTCGCGCTTCGTATCACGGGGGACCGGCTGACCGCGCAGGAGGTAACGCAGGACACGTTCATGCGACTGTGGAAGAGCGCGACGCAGTTCGACCGGGCACGCGGGGCGTTCGGTGCGTGGCTCTTCGCCATCGCACGCCGCCGCGCGCTGGATGTGCTCCGCAGCCGTCAGCGGCAGGCGAAGGTCGCGGATGGCACGTTCATTAGCGACGGTGGCACGCTGCCTGAACCGTCGCAGCCGGACACGACCGAGCAGATTGTCCTCGCGCATGTCGTGTCGCAGGCCGTCGCGACGCTGCCGCTCGTGCAGCGGCAGACAATTGAATTGGCGTATTTCGGCGGTCTGACGCAGCAACAGATCGCGACGCAGACGGGCGAGCCGCTCGGCACCGTGAAATCGCGGATGCGCACCGCGATGGAGACGCTGCGGGGTCGCCTGCACACCCTGCGCCCGTACGGGCTACTCGACGAGGAGGCGGCGCGATGAACAAAGAGATGCACGATACACACCCGCCGCCCGCCTCGATCCCGGACGCAATGGCGGAGGCAATCGCCGCGTACGCACTGGAAGCCCTGCCACTGGATGAAGAGGCGAAGGTCGTCGCGTACCTCGCGGCGCACGCCGACGCCCGCACGATGTTCGAGGAATATCGCGCAATCGTCGGCCTGCTGCCGTACGCGACCGTGCCAAGCGCACCGCCCCCGTTCGTGCGGGACGGCGTGCTGCGGTCGATTCGCGGCGAGCGGACGCGCCGCCGCTTCCGGTTCATGCCCGCGTGGCCCCGGTTCCGGTTCGCACCGGCGATTGCGGCCTGCCTGCTGATGGGATTACTGCTCTGGAACGTCGGGCTACAGATGCGGGTGGGCCACACCGCGCCGACGCCGCTCGCCAATACCGCACCCTTCTTCGGCACGCCGGGGCTGATCTCGTACGAGATGCTCCCACAACCCGCCGCCCCCGGTTCGTCCGGGCGAATCTATCTCTCGCCGGACCGGAAACAGACCGCGTTCGCTGTCGCAAACTTGCCTGCCCTGCCGTCTGATCGCACGTATCAGCTCTGGTTCCGGCTCAACGATCAGACGCGCGTCAGCATCGCCACCTTCGGGGTGGACGCGACGGGCGCCGCCGTCATGGTGCTGCCAGTGCCCGCAGACGGTCGCGCGTACATCTCCTGCGGGATCACCCAGGAGCCGCGCGGCGGCAGCCCAAACCCCACCGGGCCGCGCATCCTCTCCTCATTGGAGTGGCCACAACCGGAGCAGTACAATTAGGGTGACCAAACCGAATCGACGCAGAGATCGCATCTGCCCAAAGGGCACCCGGCAGAGAACGCAGAGGACACGAAGAAGAAAGAAGAAAGAAGAAAGAAGAACCAGAGTCCTTTCTCTGCGTTCCTCTATGTTCTCTGCGTCTCTGCGGTTCAATTGGTTTCTCCCTACCCCTGCGACGATACACTGCGTTGTGACACATCGGGCGTTTTGGCGGGGAGGTCGTCCGCGCCCGTCCTGAGCCAGAGGCGCAGCAGTTCCCCGACGCTCCACGCCTGCATCGGGCAGCCACCGGGCGCGTGCGGCGCGTCCGCATCGAACACCTCGCTGATCGAGCCGATTCCCGCCATCCGCAATGTGTCCACGAGCGGGCCGAGCAGCGCGCGGGCCTGCGACCGCGCGCCGCCGAGCCGGAGAAAGGCGTCCACGTACGGCCCGAGCAGCCAGGGCCAGGCAGTGCCCTGATGGTATGCGCCGTCCCGCTGCAATGGGCCGCCCTCGTACCGCGCGATGTACTGCGAGTCGGTCGGCGCGACGGTGCGGAGGCCGTACGGCGTCAGCAGTTGCGCGGTGACGGTGGCGAGCGCGCGGCGGGCATCCGCATCGGGGAGGGGGCAGGTCGGGAGCATCAGCGCGATGCACTGGTTCGGTCGCAGGGCGGCATCGTCGCCATCGGGTGTATCGACGACATCGAGGAGGTAGCCGCGCTCCGCTTCCCAGAAGCGCCGGACGAACCCGGCGGCGGTGGCATCGGCGGCTGCAAGATAGGGTGCGGCGTCCGCGCCGTACTCGGGCGCCCACGTCGCCATCAGCCGCAGGGCGTGGTGCCACAGCCCGTTGATCTCGACCGGCTTGCCGATGCGTGGCGTGACGACCCAATCGCCCACCTTCGCGTCCATCCACGTCAGTTGCACACCTGGTTCGCCGCCGGAGAGCAGGCCGTCCGCCGGGTCCATATGGATGTGGTAGCGCGTGCCGCGCCGGTGCCACGCGATGACCTCCGCGAGCGTCGGCCAGAGGTCGTGGAGCAGCGCGCGGTCGCCCGTCGCGCCCAGGTACTGCTCGATGGCGCGGAAGAACCAGAGCGTCGCGTCGATCGTGTTGTATTCCGCCGTCTCGCCGCTATCCGGGAAACGGTTCGGCAGCATCCCTTCGCTGACACTCGCGGCGAAGGTGCGGAGGATGCCCGCCGCGTCCGGCTCCCGCCCGGTCGTCAGGCAGAGGCCGGGCAGCGCGATCATCGAGTCGCGCCCCCAGTCGGTGAACCACGGGTACCCCGCGACGACCGTCGTGCCCGCCTCTGCCGCGAAGCCGCGCCGCACAAGGAAGGAGTCGGCGGCGAGCCGCAACTGCGCCGTCACCTCATCGACGGGTGCGTCGCCCAGTCCGGTCATCACCATCGTTCGCCGTGCTATCTCGCGCTCCAGCGCACCGGAGACATTCGCCCACGCCGCCTGTTCGCGGCCCACTGCCGCGACGAAATGCGCCGACTCGCCGGGCCGCAGCGTGACGGAGAAGGTGCCGACGCAGTAGGCGTCCTCGCCACCACCGAAGCCGCGCGACTCCTCGGCGGGCAATTGGAAGTCGTAGTACCACGCCTCATGGTGATCGAAGCCGCCGGGCGCGCCATCGCTTCCGTACGCAGCGAGGTAGTACGGCGGCGCGTCGTCGAACGCCGTCACCGCGACAGCGGATGCCCCCGGCGCGACCACCCAATGCCAGCGCGGGTCGCTCGCACGGGTGCGCCGGTGATGATCGCGGTGCGTGCAGAGGGGCATGAAGCGGAGGGTGGCGGGCGGCGCGGCGGCGGGCGCGTCGTACGTCGCGCGGAGGAGGGCGGTGTTCTGTCCGTGGATGAGCCAGTGCGTCTGCGTCAGCGTCCGGCCCGCGCCGAGCGCGTGCGTCCACTGCGGCACGCCATCGCGCAGCGCGAACGCCGTGGTGCGCGTGTACCCGTCGGGGTGCACCGTGCCCGCGCCGTACAGGTGGGTCGCGAGTTCATGCATCTCGTCGCCCACCTGTGCGCCGACATCGACCTGCGCGACGAGCAGCGCGCGCGCGACGGGCGGGACGAGCGCGGCGACGAGGAAGCCGTGGTACTGCCGCGTGCGCGCCCCGGCGGCGGTGCCCATCGCGTACCCCGCAAGGCCGTTCGGCACGAGATATTCCGTCGCCAGCATCTCCGTCAGGTCTCGCAGCCGGCTCGGCGCAAGCGCGATGGTCGTCATGCTCTCCCTCGTTTCTTCTGGTCAACCGGTCGCGCGCCGGGGTTGGGTGGAACGTCGTCGGGGCGGCGGGCACGGGCGAGCGCGCCAAGGCCGGAGAGGATGCTGAGCGCGCCGATCACGAATGCGAAGACGGTGATCGCGGTCGTGTTGCCGCCGCGCTCGCTCTCCGGCACCGACGTGCGGAGCAGCACGCCGAGCGCGACGTAGATAAGGCCGTTCGGGAGCATCATGGCGGCGACGCGGCGGGCGCGTGCCCGCTCCGTGCCGATGCCAGTCGGCGGTGGCAGGAGTCGGGGCGTCACCACGCCGACAAGCCCGGTGCACGCGAGGGCGACGCCGATCAGCAGGTTGCGCCGCGAGCCATTCGCGACGCCGAAGCCGATGAGCACGAGGCCCAGCGCCACCGGGAAGAGGCTGGTCACTACTTCGGAACGTGCGCGCCCTTGTTTCGCCATCGAGCGTTCCTTTCGCGGTCGTCGTGGGCGGTATCGTAGCACGTCCGAGTCACGCCGCGTCCGTTTCAGAAACGTCGATGACCAAAAAGCGGAACAAAAGCCGACAAAGAGCGTAGAATACTATGGAGCAACCTACTCACTGCCCATCGTCAGCGGAGGGGAATACAGATGTCATACATCGTCGAAGTGATTGACCCGCCGGATAACGCGCTCGCGCGGCCTATGCATTTCAAACTCGGTCCATTCTCCTCACGCGATGAGGCGGAGAAGATGGCGATGCGGGCGAGGCAGACGAACAGCCGCGCCACAACGCGCATCGTGGAGCGGGACTGAATCGCGGGTTGAGGATGACTGCGCGGCGGACAGCGCATCGTTCGCCGCGCTATTTCTCCCGTGAACCGGATACTGATTGGAGCGGCAAAGGCGACAATGTTCCATTGTCGTGATTGTGCGCGCTCGTGACACGGGCATTCGCTATACATATTCCCTGCATCTGTACGGTTCGCCTCCGTGACGCACTCGAATATCAGCGACGCACGTCTTAATGTGCTGACTTGCCCGGCTAGCCTACAATAGCATCGGCGGAGTTCATTACGAGGCTATGAGTAGAAACGATGCGTTTCGACGAACTGATAGAAAAACGTGAAAGCATCCTTGCAATTGCGGCGCGCTATGACGCGGGCAATGTTCGTGTCTTTGGTTCGATTGATTTGCTCGGGCTTCCGGTTGATATCGCATCGGAGGACCAATTGCATTGGGTCATCCGCGACCGTGTGCTACGTGAAGCCATCCCGCTGTGAAAGATGAGCGTCTCTACCTCCTCCATATACAGAAAAGCATCGCATCCGCGATTCTCGCGCAATGCAACGGGCTTAATGCCCCTCGTCCCGATTCGGACGCCCACTGGGGAACATGAGCGCCTTCAGTTTGTCCACGGAGAAGTCCGGCGACTGGCAGAGGTCGATGATCTTTCGCTCCTTCGCCTCCACCTCACCGGCGGCGCGGACCATGTCGCGCGCGAGTTCGTGCGGGATGTTGATGACGCCGTGTTGATCCGCGTGGAGCAGATCGCCGGGGTTGACAATCAGGCCACCCACCTTGACGGGTGTGCCGAAGTCGATCAGGTGGATATATGCGTGGGAGACGATGGGCGCGGCGGCCCAGAAGCCGAAGCCGACCGCGCGCACCTCATCGAGATCGCGCACGCCGCCATTCGTGATGCAACCCGCGCAGCCGAGCGCGGTGTGGATGTTCGCCTGCACCTCCCCCCACATGCTGCCCTGCGCGGCGGGCTGATCGACATCCTGCACGACGATCAGGCGCGGCGCGGGGACGGAGAGGACGTGATCCCAGTAGTCCGCGTTGTGGATGCGGCGGTTGCCCGCGCCCGGCTGCTCCGCCATGATGACGGCCGTCGCCGCGTACCCGACCATCGCGCCGAGTTCGGGCAGGATGCAGTGCACGGAGGAGTCCATAAACCCCTCGTCGCGCGGGCGGTAGTCGAACGTCTCGATGGCGTTCGCGATGGTCGGGCTGTTCATGGCACGGAGGGCAGCGAGTTCCTCGGCGGTGAGCGGTGCGGTCGTGGACATCGGAGGCGGCTCCTTTGTGTATGGTCATCGTTATCCTGTCGTGGGGGCAGCATAGCACCGGGAGAAGTCGAGAGCCAGAAACCAGAAGCCGGAGGGGAGAATATGCCTGCTGACTAGCGGCTAAACATCAATGCCGAGAATAAGGACCGGGATATCAAGGTCCGCGACCTCGCGTGTTTCTAAATCGGCTTTGATTTATTCAAAGTACGAAACACCGGTAGTACCCCACTGAACCGTGGTCAGACAGCATCGGCTATCTCCCGGAACCAGTGCGGCGGTCGCCCCCGCCGTTTGACGCTTGGCAGGGGCACGGGAAAGGTCAGCAGTTCCTGCATCGTCCCGCGATGAGCGGTCAATCCCGCCGCCGGTACCGGGGTGCGTCCCGCCAGGCTGCGGTGCGGCGGGACGACGTTGTACGCCGTCCCCACCCGCCATCCTGCCCAGAGGGCACCCGCCTACCGCTATCGAGTCTCGGCAACCAATCGGCTTTTAGACGCATCATGCGACGCCCTTGACATGTACCCTTGTTGCATATACAGTTTAGTTATGGCTAAATCGTGTTCATGAGGTGACATGATGATAGATTTTCTCCCATCTCAATCGGAACAGGACTACTTGAAGGCAATCTATCACCTGACGCACGGGGAAGGCAAGGAGCAGACGGGGGCGGCGGCGCTCGCGGAATGGCTCGGGTTCTCGTGCGCCTCGGCGACGAACATGGTGAAGAAACTGACGGAGCGCGGGTTCGCCGTGCACAGCCCCTATCACGGCGTAGCGCTGACGGAGACGGGGGAGAAGATTGCGCTTGAGGTATTGCGGCACCACCGGCTGCTGGAGACGTACCTGCGCGAGCGGCTCGGCGTGCCGTGGGAGCGGGTGCACGCGGAGGCGGAACGCCTCGAACACGCGATCTCGGAGGACCTTGAGGACCGGCTCGACGCCGCGCTCGGCTACCCGACGACGGACCCGCACGGCGCGCCAATCCCGACGAAGGAGGGCATCATCGTCGCCCCCGTGACGCAACGGCTCTGGCATGTCACGCCGGGGAGCACCGTGACAGTCGCGGAGGTCGCGGATGAGGACGCCGCACTCCTCGTCTACGTCGCGGACCTCGGCCTCGTGCCCGGCGCGACGGTGGAAGTATTCGCGAAGGGGCCGTTCGATGGCCCGCTGCACCTGCGCGTCGGCGGTAACGAGTACGCACTCGGGGAGGCCGTGACACGGGCGGTCTCTGTCTCTACCGCAGCACCCGTCATCCCCGCCACTTTCAATGGCAAGAGTGAACGAAATGGAGCGTAGGCAGATGCCCAACGTCGAAACTCTCGACACCCGCGCGCCCGCCCCTGCGGCGGCGACCGTGAGCGGGTCGTCCTCCGCGCAGACGGCGGCATCGGGGATGCAGGTGCTGGAAGGACGGAGCAAACAGCGCGGATTGAAGCGCATCCTCCCCTTTCTCGGCCCGGCGTTCATTGCCTGCATCGCCTACATGGACCCTGGCAACTTCGCGACGAATATCGCGGCGGGCGCGCAGTTCGGCTACCTGCTCGTCTGGGTGATCGTCGCGAGCAACCTGATGGCGATGCTCATCCAGTCCCTCTCGGCGAAACTGGGCATCGCGACGGGCCTGAATCTGCCG
>JBBSII010000038.1:0-13486 GCA_038232175.1 Thermomicrobiales bacterium | reverse complement strand
CCACCGATACCGAGATGTAGCCCCAGATCGAGCAGGTCCATCGCGAAGGTGGCGTCGCCATTGAAGGCGTGCAGGACACCGTGGAGCGGCCCGTGAGCGTCGCGATCATCGCGGAGGATTGCGAGCAAGTCCTCGCGCGCCGCGCGGTGATGGAGCACGACCGGCTGTCTCAGCGACCGCGCGAGCGCGCGTTGCGCCACGACCGCCGCGCGCTGCAGGGCGGGCGGCGCGTACTCGCTGTAATCGTCAAGCCCCGTCTCCCCGACCGCCACGACTTTCGGGTGCGCATGCAGCGCGGCGAGTGTCCCGATCAGCGCGTCTGCCCACGCGGATGCGTCGTTCGGGTGCAATCCGATGCACGCGGAGATGCCCGGATACCGGTCGGCCAGCGCACGGGTCGTCGGCCAGGTGGCGGCGTTGTACCCGACGTTGACAATCGCGCCCACCCCAGCGTCGGTGGCGCGTTGCACGATCGCCAGTTGATCGTCGGCGAACGCGGCCGCATCGAGATGCGCGTGGGTGTCAATGAGGAAGGTGGTCGTTCGCAATGATCCCTCGGCGGTTGTTGAGCGCGCCCGCCCGCGACGTGGCACGCCACCTGCAATTAGGGGACGCAGGCGGTCTTGTGTGCGATGGTAACCGGAGGGATCACAGTATGGCAACGGCGACGCAAACCATGTCCGCCCGCCAGCAGGCGGAGCAGCGACCGAAGATCAATTTCATCGAACTCGCGAAGGCGTCGTACAAGGAGTTCTCGCAGGACGATTGTCTGGGCATGGCGGCGGAATCCGCGTATCACATCCTCTTCGCGATCTTCCCACTCGCGATCTTCGCTGCCGCAATGTCGGGAATCATCAACCGTATCTACAACCTTGACCTGTTTAACCGGATCATGAACGCACTCACCTCCCACCTGCCGGCCGACGCGGCAAAAGCGATTGCGGAGCCACTGAAGCAAGTCCTGACGAACCAGAGTGGGGGGCTGCTCTCCATCGGCATCCTGCTCGCGCTCTGGTCCGGTTCCGGTGCGATGAGCACGTTCATCAAGGCGATGAACCGCGCGTACGATGTCGAGGAGACCCGCCCGATCTGGAAGGCGAAGGGCTTGCAGGTCCTCCTCACGCTCTTCATGGGCGTAGTCGCGTCCGTGGCGTTCATTGTGATCGTTTTTGGCGGCAAGATCGGCGATTTCATCGCCGGCAAACTCCACGCCGGCCCCGTATTCACTATCGTCTGGAATATCCTCCGCTGGCCGATCATCGTCGCCTTCATCATGTTCGGGCTTGCCGTGCTCTACTGGGTCGGACCGAATGTCAAGCAGGGATTCAAGTGGCTCTCCCCCGGTGCGATCGTCGCGACTATTGTCTGGCTGGTTATGATTGGCGCATTCGGTATCTACGTCTCCAAATTCGGCAGCTACAACAAGACGTACGGCACCCTCGGCGGCATGATTGTGCTCATGCTCGTCTTCTACTACTCGTCGCTCATCGTCATGCTCGGCGCGGAGATGAACAGCGAACTCGGCAAGCGATATGACCCGGAGACGATCAGCGATCTCGCCGCGCACCCCGAGAAGGACAAGGGCGAGACGATCTATGCCGACAAAGCGCCGAAGAAGAAGCCCGAGGAGCGCGAGACCGACCTCAAAGGCGCGCAGGTGCGCGGCGAGAACCCCGATGGCCCTCCCGCCGCAGCGACCGCGAAGGTTGACACCGGCAAGGGATCGAACGATCGACCGAAGATGGTCAACTACGCGACCGGCAAGCGCGAGCAGCCCGTGAAGGAGGACCCGCAGGCGGCATTCCGCATGACACCGCCCTCCCGATCCCGACTAACGGCTTCGGGCACTACGTTCGGTGACTCGTCGCGCGGGTCGCTCCTCGGTGTTGGGCTGATGGCGCTCGGCGCGATCGGTCTTGCCGCGAAGAAACTGATGGGGAAGTAGTGTAGGGCCTCACCCCCGGCCCTTCTCCATCGCCTCGAAAGCACGGCTTCCGTCAGACCCGTTCGGCGATGGAGAGGGAAGGGGAGAGGAAATGTTGTGCTCTTTGTTTCAAGTATCGCCCTATGCCCTTCTTGCTCCCCCTCTCCATCGCCCACAGGTTGCGGAAGCGATACGGCTCGTACGGCGATGGAGAGGGGGCCGGGAGTGAGGCCTCCGTTTACTTCACTGTCACGCTCTTGGCGAGGTTGCGCGGCTTGTCGGGGTCGTAGCCGCGCAGGAGCGCGAGGTGGTAGCCGAGCAACTGCGCGGGGATCACGTTGACGAGCGGGGAGGCGTCGCCGACATCCACGACGGGGATGTGGATATGGAACGCCTCGTCCGGCTCAGGCGAGACACCGATGATGAACCCGCCGCGCGCCCGCATCTCCATCGCGCCGGAGAGCGTATCGGAGCGCGTCTCGTCCATCGGGGCGAAGACGAGGCAGGGCGTGTCCTGCTCGATCAGCGCGATCACGCCGTGCTTCAGCTCGCCACCCGCAAAGCCTTCCGCGTGCATGTAGGAGACTTCCTTGATCTTCAGCGCGGATTCCAGCGCGGTCGGGTACGCGAGGCCGCGCCCGATGACATAGAGATGATCCTTGCCGACGATCCTGATGGCGACATCCCGCACGACCTCCGCGCACTCGCCGTCCAGCGCTTCCTGCACCCCCACGGCAGCGCGGGCGAGCAGCGCTTGCCCTTCTTCGAGTTTCCCGACAATGGCGTACGCTGTGAGCAGCAGCATCGCCACCTTCGCGGTGTATGCCTTGGTGGAGAGGACGCACTGCTCCGGCCCCGCCGTCAGCGGCACGACCGCGTCCGCGATGCGCGACAGACTTGAGCCGGGGACGTTGACCAGAGCAGCGATCTGCGCGCCGCGCGCGCGCGCGGTGTTGACGCCCTCGATGATGTCGGCGGTTTCGCCGCTCTGGGAGAGGGCGATGACGAGCGACTCCGGCGTGATGAAGTGCTCGTGGTACTTGAACTCGGAGCCGAGGATGAAGTTGATGTGCTTGCGCGCGATGCGCGAGAAGAGGTACGTGCCAGAGAGCGCGGCGTACGACGCAGTGCCGCACCCAAGCAGAAAGGTGCCATACGCCCGTTCGATCCGCTCCGCGAGGTCCTGCGCCAGCGCGGCGTGATCGACGGCGAGCCGCGCGATGATGCCGGGTTGCTCGGCCATCTCCTTCGACATGAAATGCGGGTGATCGTCCAACCCGGCCTCCTCGGGCCGCCACGTAATCCGCTCCTCGTGCACCACGATGGGCGTCGCATCGTCGAGCGTGGAGAGGACAATCGCGCCGGGGGTCATCGTCGCGACCTGGCAATCCTCCAGATAGACGACACGGTCGGTGTAATCGAGCAGCGCGACGACATCCGACGCGATGTACGTCGCATCGTCGCCGAGGCCGACGATCAAGGGCGAGACGTTCTTGACGGCGACGAGTTCCTGCCGGTCCACCGTCATGGCGATCACCGCGTTCAACCCGGCGAGCTGGCGAAATGCGTGGCGCACGGCCCACGTCAGGTCGGCGTCCGGGTTGTCCGGGTGCGCCATCGCCTCCTCGACAAGATGAACGATTACCTCTGTGTCCGTGTCCGAGCGGAAGGCGTGGCCACGCGCGATCAGGCCCGCCTTGAGCAGGATGTAATTCTCGACGATGCCGTTGTGAATCAGGGAGAGTTGGCGCGACTCGTCCTGATGGGGGTGGGCATTGGGCTGCGTCACGCCGCCGTGTGTCGCCCAGCGCGTGTGCCCGAAGCCGATGCTGCTCTCCGGCAGCGTCGTGACGGCCTGCCCAATCTTGCCGATATGCTTCTCCAGCGCGATGCCGACGCCGTTGCGCACGGCGATACCCCAGGAATCGTACCCGCGATACTCCAGCCGCTTCAACGCGGCGAGCGTCATCCCTGGAACGTCAACCTTCCGTTCCGCGCGCCCAACATAGCCAAAAATGCCGCACATGCTTCTCCCCTTTCGAAACACACAAGCGCTCGACCCGCACACAAATACGGCATCGCGTCGTGCTGGCTGGGGAAAGAGGGGACACTCCGTACCGGTGTTGTCGGCGCGTTGCCACGCCGGTTTCCCCTGTACGTCACGACTGTGTCTGCCGGGGGGTCACCCGCCGAATCTTTCGAAGAAACCCCCACCTCGTCGCCCGATAACCTCCATGACCGGGCCAGGCGCTACGACTGATCCATCCCTCGATCCATGGACCGCACGTGCGGCGAGTCTACGCGCTTGCACCATGAGTGTCAAACCACACCCAAGACCAACTATAGATCGTCATCACGAGATATAACGCAGGGAAAGGTCAATCCGTGACGAAAGCCCATCGACGTGTAAGCGCCGATAATGTGGAAGATATCCGCAGCGCTCCGGCGAACCATGAAAATTGAGAAGAGCTGGAACTTTGCGCGTCGCTCGTCGTTCTATAGGATAGTGAGCAGGTAGCGAGGATACTACCGGCTGTCCGCATGAAATCGTCACGAGGAGGGAGGTAGGAAATGGGTTCATATCCACCGCAGCAGTCACCGGGAGGATATCCGCCGCAGGGGAATGGCTATCCGCCGCAAGGTGGCGGCTATCCCGCGCCGGGTGGGGGATACCCACCGCCGGGTGGGCCGGGGGCGCCGCCGCCGCCGTATCAGGGTGGCGCGCTGCCGCCGTACCAGCAGTACGCTGCGCCACTGCCGGGGCAACCGGGCTACCAGTGGGGCGCGGGCGTACCGGCGTTCCCGTACGCCAGCTTCGGGAAGCGACTGGGCGCGCTCCTTGTCGATGGCCTAATCCTCGCGCTGATCATCGGCATTCCGGTCGGCATCGGTGTCGCCCTCATCGTCGGCGGGGTGAGCACGGCCAGTGACGGCACGACGGAAGTGACGAACGGCGCGCTGGTCGGCATCGGGGTGCTCATCTGCATCGTCGCATCCATCGCGGCAATCTTCTACGAGCCGCTGATGACGGCCCGCAAGGGGCCGAAGAACGGCCAGACGATCGGGCGGCAAGCGCTCGGCATTCGGATCACGAACCTGCAAGGCGGCCCGATCACGGCGGGGCAGGCATGGGGCCGACATCTCTTCAAGGCCTTCTTCTCGGGCAGCATCTTCTATCTCGGCTACCTCTGGATGCTCTGGGACTCGTCGAAACAGACGTGGCACGACAAGGTCGCGAACACGCTGGAATTGAACGCCTAAACCGCGCCACGTGAACAGAAAGAATGGTGCATCATGAGCGCATATCCCCCCTCTCAGCCGCCGAACAGCGTCCCGCCGTACACACCGCCGCCGTACACACCGCCCGGCCAACCAGGGTACGATTATCAGTCCACGGCGCGCGGCGCGGACTATGCCAGCGTCTGGATCCGCTTCGTCGCGGTCTTCATCGACGGCCTGATTGTCGGCATCCCACTGCTCATCATCGGCGCGATCCTCGGGGTATATGGGTCACCCGTGTACGCGCTCATCCAGGGGGTCGCGTACCTGCTCTACGAGGGGCTGCTGCTCGCGAGCAACAACGGGCAGACGATTGGCAAGAAGATAATGAGCGTCCGCGTTGTCTCGACGGACGGGCAGCCGCTGACGATGAGCAAGACGTTCACGCGCGCGGGGGTGAAGGCGCTGCTCTCCGTTGCCAGTTCGATCAAGCCGCCGCTCACGTCTGTCTTCGGTATTCTCTCGCTCCTCGATTACCTCTGGCCGCTCTGGGACGCAAACAAGCAGACATGGCACGACAAAGCGGCGGGAACGTACGTCGTCAAGGCGTAACTAAACCACGCCGATTCCGCATGACGAAGGGGGAACGCAGGTTCCCCCTTCGTCATGCATCACGGAGCGCAATCTCCAGCCGCTTGTTGTTCTTGCCCTTGGAGCGCGTGCCAACAATTGTGATCCCGCCGACTTCCCCGGTCTGCGCGACGTGCGTGCCACCGTCCGCCTGGAGGTCGAGGCCGACGATCTCGACGGTGCGAATTTCGGTGATCCCCGGCGGTAGGAGGTTAATCTTCGTGCGGATCAGGTCGGGGATCGCGAGCGCCTCATCGCGCGGGAGAATTTGCACGCGCACGGGCAGGTTGGCGGCAATCGCCGCATTCGTCGCCGCCTCAATCGCCGCGACGCGCTCCGCCGAGAGGTCGTCCAACTCGAAGTCCATGCGGGAGCGGTCGAGGTCCATCTGCCCACCGGTGACGAGCGCGCCGTAATCGCGGAAGACGACGCCGCAGAGGCAGTGCATCGCGGTGTGCGTCCGCATCAGGCGATAGCGGCGCTCCCAATCGAGTGTCATCCGCACCGCGACGCCGACCGACGGCAGCGGGCCGTCGTCAATAATCGGGTACGCGATGCCGCCGTCTTCCGTCTTCATCGACTTGCCGACTGTCGCGGTCGCGCCGTCCCACGCAATTGTCGCGGCATCGGCAGGCTGCCCGCCGCCACCGGGGAAGATGATCGTCCGGTCGAGGATGACGGCGGTGACACCGTGTACATCGGCGTGCGCGACGATTGTTGCGTCGGCCTCGCGCTGGTAACTGTTCATGTGGTACAGCAAATCCGTCATATTGCTCCTTTGCTCCGATCACTGCCGCAAAACAATGCGCTGATGAAACGTTGGCTTTCGTGCCCTTCCGACGTGGCATATAATACCCCGGTGGGTGGCGTTGTCTTCGCCTATGGTGGCGAATGTGCGTTCCAGTTGCAAAGGGTAGCGGGCGAACGGATAGGGGAGGGCGGTCTGTGGACGGCGTTGCCGCGATGATTCTTGCCGGTGGTCAGGGGGAGCGTTTAAGCATCCTCTCGCGGCAGCGCGCCAAGCCTGCCGTCCCCTTCGCGGGGAAGTATCGGATTATCGACTTCACGCTCTCGAACTGCGTCAACTCCGGCATCACGGACGTGGCGGTGCTGACGCAGTACCGGCCACACTCGCTCAATGACCACATCGGCATTGGCCAGCCGTGGGACCTCGACCGCTCGCGCGGCGGCATCCAGATGCTGCAACCGTACCTCGGTCGCGCCCGGTCGGACTGGTATCGCGGCACGGCGGACGCGATCTATCACAACCTCTGGTACGTCATGCCGAAGCAGTTCGACGACGTGCTGATCCTCTCCGGGGACCACATCTACACGATGGACTACCGCCCGTTGATCGACTTCCACCGCACGCATAACGCCTCCGTCACCGTCGGCGTGCAGCCCGTGCCGCTGGAGGAGGCGAGCCGGTTTGGCCTGATCGTCACGGACGATGAGGATCGCGTGATCGCCTTTCAGGAGAAGCCGGAGAACCCGCGCAGCACGCTCGCGTCGATGGGCATCTACATCTTCGACAAGCGCCTGCTCGTGGAGACGCTGGAGATCGGCGAGTCGAGCGTCGAGCGCACGATGCTCGATTTCGGCAAGGACATCATCCCCTCGCTGATCGAGCGCGGCGATGTCTACGCTTACCCGTTCGAGGGGTACTGGCAGGATGTCGGCACGCTCCAGTCGTACTGGGAGACGAACCTCGCCCTGCTCGATGATCTGCCGCAGTTGAATCTCTACAACCCCGACTGGGTGATCCACACACGCTCCGAGGAGAGGCCCCCGGCGAAGATCATGGAAGGCTCGCACGTCTCCCGCTCGCTCGTCTCCAACGGCTGCATCATCATCCGCGGCACGGTGGAGCACTCGGTGCTCTCCCCCGGCGTCGTCGTGCGGGACGGCGCGGTCGTGCGGGACAGCATCATCATGGGCGACACGATCATCGCCGAGGGCGCGGTGATCGAGCGCTGCATCATCGACAAGCAGGCGTACATCGGCCCCGGCTGCCGCCTCGGTTTCGGCGACGACGACACGCCGAACATGCTCGACCCGCGCCGGGTGAACACCGGCATCACGCTCGTAGGGAAGAACGCCCGCATCCCCGCGAATGTCACCATCGGCCGCAACGTCATCATCGCGCCCGAGGTGCAGATGCACGAGTTCACCAGCCAGTGGATCGCCAGCGGCGAGACCGTCGATTCCCGCACGCCGTCCTGGGCATGACGAAGTAACGAGTACTGAGTGCTGAGTGAGCCGTACCGGATTGGGGTTGGAATGCAGAGCGATCAACAGAACACGTCCGGCGCGACAGAGACTTCCGCTCAGCACTCAGCACTCAGTACTCAGTACTCGGCGGCACTCGTGTTTGTGCTGCACGGGCATTTGCCGTACGCGCGCAGGCAGGGGCAGTGGCCGCACGGCGAGGAATGGATTCATGAGGCAGCCTCCTCGACGTACCTGCCGCTGCTGATCGCGCTGACGGACATGGCGGAGCGGGGCGTGCCTTTTCGCCTGACAATTGGCCTGACGCCGATCCTGATGGAGCAACTCGCGGACGCGAATGTGCTGCTGAGTTTCGAGGAGTACGTCGAGGACCGGCTCCGGCGCGCCGAGACGGACGACGCCCGCTTCACCACACAGGGCGCGGCGCACGAGGCGACGGTCGCGCGGTATTACGCGCACCATTTCGGGCAGGTGCTCGAAGCATTCCGGGTGCGTTTCGGGCGCGACATCGTCGGCGCGTTCGCCGCGCTCCAGCGCTCCGGCCATGTCGAGATCATGGTCTGCGCGGCGACGCACGGGTATTTGCCGCTGCTCGGACGGGCTTCGTCCATCGCCGCGCAGTTGCAGGTCGGCATCGAGTCGTACCGGGCGCACATCGGCGCGACGCCGAGCACGATCTGGTTGCCGGAATGCGCTTACCGCCCCGCGCAGGGCGGGCTACCGGGGATCGCGTCGTTCCTCGAGGCGCAGGGGCTGAACCTCTTCTTCACCGAGTCGCAGAACCTCGAAGAAGCGCCGCTCGTCGGTGGCGCGCCCGGCCCCGCGACGACGTTTGCGCCGTACCGGGTCGCGCAATCGCATGTGCAGGTCGTCGCGCGGAACCAGCGGCTGGCGGAGCAGGTCTGGTCGCGCTGGCAGGGCTACCCCGGCGACGATGACTACCGCGAGTTCCACCGCAAAGACGCCGAGAGCGGCCTCTGGTACTGGCGCATCACCGGCAATGCTGTCGATCTCGGCGAGAAGGCGCTGTACGACCCGGAGGTCGCGGCGCGGCGCATCGAGGAGCACGCGCAGCACTTCGTCACCATCGTCGAGGATGAGGCGCGCCAGTGGCAGGAAGCGAACGGCATGCCGGGCCTCGTCTGCGCCGCGTACGACGCGGAACTCTTCGGCCACTGGTGGTTCGAGGGGGTGCAGTGGCTCGCGCGGGTGCTCGAAATCGCCTCGCAGGCGGACCACCCGACGATCACGACGGCGACGGCCGGCGGCTTCGTCGCCGCCCATCCCGCGCGCGATGCGGTCGATCTGCCGCCGTCGTCGTGGGGCCGCTACCGCACGGACTACACATGGAACAATGAGAAGACCGCGTGGATGTGGCCGATAGACCACGAGCGCGAGCGGCGGATGGAGTCGCTCGTCGCCCGCTACCCGCGCGCGACGGGTGCCGCGCGCGCGACGCTGACGCAGGCGGGGCGCGAGTTGCTGCTGCTGGAATCGTCGGATTGGCCCTTCCTCGTAACGACGGGGCAGGCATCGGAGTACGCGACGCGCCGGTTCAACGCGCATGTGAAGCGGTTCGACCGGCTCACGACGCTGCTGGCCAACGGCACCGAAGGTTCCCGCTACGCGGTGCATCTGTGCGCCAGGCTCGAACGGCTCGACAACCCATTCCCCAATCTCGATTACCACGTCTTCCAGAATCGTGGCCCCGCGACCCCCTACCTCGGCCCCGTTGTGCCGGGTGTTGCCGCGTCGGGCGCGACCTCATGGCAGTCGTCGGGCGCGCCGCCGAGTGAGGGCAGTTGGGGTTCCGAATATCCCTGGCATCCGAGCGCGGCGAATCCAGCAAATGAAGCCGAAGGTTCCTTGCAAACGAAGCCAAAGGTTCCTTAATATCTATTTGTCCTCGTCATCTCTCGAACCGGTCGCACCGTGTCGCCGCGTCGTCCGCAGTAAAAACCCTGCTTGTGTCTACCTGCCGTTCACGCGAGTGAAGACATAGACTGCGCCCAGGTCCCTGTTGCTATGATTCGCCCCGATTACGGCAGTGTCGCCGCTCACCGCCACGGAGATGCCAAACCCGTCGCGTATCGCCGTGTCACCCGCGACAAGCCTTTGTTGCTGCGACCACGCCGGAGCGCTGCGCGTGTGGACCAGCAGCAAGAGCGCGAGAGCCGCGAGGAGCAACAACGCTGTACCCCCCATGCTCCCGTGTCGCGTGCCGTGTCGTGGCCGTTTTCTCGCATCGCGCGCCGTCTTCTCGCGTGGGGTTTCCGCTCCGAGCGCTGCCGGGAGAACGCCGAGGTATATCTAACCCGCCTTCCCTGCGGGGGCAGGGAGGCAGTATACACAGAAATCTACGGCGGTGATGGGGCAGGAGTGGTCGCAGTGGCAGAGGATGAAGTCCATCATCAGTCAACGCTTCACGCCTGGCATTCGCGCGCCTGAAGCGCGACGCCATTCTCTGAGCGTGCTCGTACATTCGGTCACTCGCACGGCTAATCGTGCAACCCACTCTCGCTCCATTCGTTACATCGGCACGTGCGGGCGGACGTGGAAGCCCACGGTGCACCGATGGCGGAAGGGATGGCAAGATTGGCAAGCGTCCCGCTCAGGGTGTTGATGCTGAGCGCCGAGGTCGCGCCGTACGCGAAGGTCGGCGGCCTCGCGGATGTCGCGGGGTCGTTGCCGCTGGCGCTCGCGGCGGCGGGCCATGAGGTCGTCGTCGCGATGCCCCGCTACGTCGGCATCGACCCAACACGGTACGACCTGACGCCCCCGACGCGCGGCTTCATGACGACGCTAGGATGGGCCACCTCACACGGCTTCGGCTTCTACGAGGGGCGGATGGGCGCGCCGGAACTCCCCGACCGTGCCCGACCGCGAATCATTTTCGCGGACAACGCGATCCTCTTCGGCTCTCCGGTAATCTACGGCGCGGGCAATGAGCACGAGCGCTTCTTCTTCTTCTGTCGCGCCGCGTTGCAGTGGTGCACGGAGAACGGCTGGAAGCCCGATGTCGTCCACTGCCACGACTGGCACACGGCAATGACGGTGCACTGGCTGCGCTACACGCTGCGATGGGACCGTTTCTGGGACGGCACCGCGACCGTCTTCACGATCCACAACCTCGCGTATCAGGGCGTCTTCGGCGGCGACTACCTGCTCGCGCTGGCGGATGTCAACGGCACGCAGATGCTGCCGATCGAGTACGCGCGCTTCGGCGGCGCGGCGAACCCGATGGCACGCGGCATCGTGGAGGCGGACATCGTTAACACCGTCAGCCCCACCTATCACGACGAAATTCGCACGCCCTTCGGCGGCGAGGGGCTGGACACCATCCTGCGCGAGCGCAGCGACGCCTTTGTCGGCATCCTCAACGGCATCGACACTGATGTGTGGAACCCCGCGACCGACCCCGCGCTCGTCGCCTCCTATGCCGCGAGCGACCGCACGGGCAAAGCGGCCAACAAAGCCGCGTTGCAGCGGGAAATCGGCCTCACCGTCGATCCGAGGATTCCCGTGATCGGCGTCGTCTCCCGCCTGGTTGAGCAGAAGGGGTTCGACCTTGTGGCGCAGATCGTGCGACAGATCGCCGATCAGGGGGCGCAGTTGGTCGTCCTCGGCACGGGAGATCCGGCGATTGCAGGCGCATTCCGCGCCGCCGCCACCGATCGACCGCAGCAGGTCTCGGTGCATCTCGGGTTCGATGCCTTCCGCGCCTCGCGCATCTACGCGGGGAGCGACCTTTTTCTTATGCCATCACGGTTCGAGCCGTGCGGCCTGGGGCAGATGATCGCCATGCGCTATGGTACAATCCCGATTGTACGGAGAACCGGGGGACTGGCTGATACCGTGACTGATTACGACCCACCCGCGCAGGCGGGGACGGGTTTTGTTTTTGACCGCTACGACCCACTCGCCTGTTTCGTGGCGATTGTCCGCGCGATTGAGGCGTTCCGGCACCCGCCGCAGTGGGACGCACTTATTGCGCGTGCGATGGAACGTGACTTTTCCTGGGAAGTCTCCGGGCGATACTACGGCGCAATCTACGACCGGGCGGTCGCCGCGCATCATATCGACGCGCGATGAGCGTTGATATGAATGATATTCGCCGCGTGTCCATCTCTTTACGGGGCTGTTATACTGATGTGGGGGAGAACGAAGGAGAATGGGATAGGTATGGACGTTGTAGCTGTTGACCAGCGCGAAATCGTCGCGCTCGACGCAATCGTTGCTGGGTTATCGGGCGAGGATCGAGAGCTTTTCGACCGTCTTTTCCACCTGAGCAGCACGGTTGGCGAGTTGAACCCGCCGCAGACGATGCACCGGTGGATCGAGAAATATTTCGGCTCGGTCGATGCGGTGCGGCGGCAGAAGGTGGTCAAGGTCACCAATCGCTGGACGCTCGAAAGCAGCCTCTTCAACGAATTGCGTGCCCACCGGCCCCTCGAAGCGCGCATTCCCTCCGCGCTGGCGGAGGAAATCGCGCGGAGCCATCCGGACCCGTTCGATGACCCGGAGGCGAACACGCCGGAGGATGTCTTCGGGCGAATTCGGGGCAGGCATGCCATCACTGCGTCGAACATCGCGAAGTACGACGGCTTCCACGGCGTCGTCGTCTTCGATGAGCACGACCCGCTCGCCTTCACTGAGGAGACTGTCATCGGCGCGCTGGATGCGGCGCAGGAGTGGTTCACCAAGGCGCACGAGACGGACGCGGACGCGATCTATCCCTTCTTCATGTGGAACTGCCTCTGGAAGAGCGGCGCATCGATCCCGCATGGCCACGCGCAGATGAGCCTGACAAAGGGGATGCACTACGGCAAGGTCGAGGCGCTACGCCGCGCCAGTTTGCAGTACAACACGACCTTCGACCGCGATTACTTCGCGGACTACTACCGCGTACATGAACTGCTCGGGCTTGGCATCACGCACGGGGATGTGCGGATGATGGCACATCTCGTCCCGCTGAAGGAGAAGGAGATCATCCTCTTCGGCAAGCAACTGGACGATAACCTGAAGCGCTCCCTCTACTGCGCCCTCGCCTGCCTCACCGGCGACCTCGGCGTGACATCGTTCAACCTGACGATTGCCCTGCCGCCGCTTGTGGAGACAGGCGAGAACTGGGCGGACTTCCCCGTCGTCGTGCGGATGGTGGACCGTGGCGACCCGATGAACCGCACGGCGGACTTCGGCGCGATGGAATTGTACGCCTCCTCCGTGGTGTCGAGCGACCCCTTCCGCGTCGCCGCGCAACTCAAGGAGTGCGTGCAGATCGGCGAGCGCACGGGCCGCTTCGACTAGACGACGAAATGATGCGCGCACGATGCCGGGGAGAAGTTTTCTCCCCGGCATCTCGCTTTCTCAATGATTGTGAAGCGGCATCGAGCCGAGGAATTACTGGTGGTGGCGGGGGTTTGGCTGGCCCAGCGAGGGGAGGGCGGGGATAGCCCGCCCCCCCCGGGTGGGGGGCGGGGCAGT
>JBBSII010000037.1:0-13498 GCA_038232175.1 Thermomicrobiales bacterium | reverse complement strand
GATGAGTCCATCGAGGGGCCGGATTCACTCCTCGACATCATCAGGCGAGAGGCGGCGCAGGCGGCGTTCCTGAAGATCACGAAGAACGGCGGGCTGCTCGGTGCGCTGAAGATCGCGCACATCGCCGAGGCGGGCGGTATCGACCTCTCCGTCGCGGTCTATTATGATGTGCTCGCGGCGGCGGCGGCCCATCTCGCGACCGCGCTCCCCGCGATCACCTGGCCTTCTTTCGTGACACGACTGTCCGATACCGTGCTGACGGAGCCGTTGCTGCCCGCAGGGCTGCTGCTCCGCGCGCCGGAAGGTCCCGGCCTCGGTGTCACGCTGGACCATGAGAAGGTCCGCCAGTACACGGTCCATCGCTGACGCGCCGCGCCCTTTCAATTCCCCACGCGCGTCGGCAGGCATGAGCGGTGGTGCGTCGTGCCGACAGGTGTCGGCGAAAAGGGGAGGCGACGATGGCAAGTCGGGTTGCGGGGCAGGCGGGGAACGAGCGACCATCGGCGGTCACGGCGTTGTGCGAGCGGCTTTTTCGGCTCAGCGCGTGGCACACCAGCATCGGCACGGAGATGCTGGCGGGGCTGACCACCTTCATGGTGATGGCGTACATCATCTTCGTCAACCCGAACATCCTGCTCACGACACAGCCGGACCAGTCGCTCCGCCCCGGCATCACGACCGCAACCTGCCTCGTCGCGGGGGTGCTTTCCATCGCGATGGGGCTGTACACGAACCGTGCATTCGCGCTCGCGCCCGGCCTCGGGCTGAATGCGGTCGTCGCCTTCCAACTCGTCGGCGCGCAGAAGTTGACGTACAACGAGGCGATGGGCGTGATTGTCGCGCAGGGCGTCATCATCACGATCCTCGTTGTGACCGGCCTGCGGAAAGCGGTGATGGACGCGATCCCAGCGGACCTGAAGCGGGCGATCTCCGTCGGCATCGGCTTCTTCATCCTCTTCATCGGCGTCGTGCAGGCGGGCATCGTCGTGCCGGGGCAGGGGACGCCGCTGCAGATGGGCAAACTCGTCGGCTGGCCCGTCGCCATCGCCGTGCTCGGCCTGCTGCTGACGGTGACGCTGATGGCGCGCAATGTCCGGGGCGCGCTGCTCTGGGGCATCCTCGGCGCGACGGCACTCGCGGTGATCGTTAATTACGCGAACGGCGGGACGCTCTGGCTGGTCGATGGGAAGGATGTCGGCATCGCCAAATTGCCCTCCCGCTGGGTCGCCACGCCGGACTTCTCCACCGTCGGCCACATCTCCTTCGGCTTCATCCCCAAGCTCGGCCTGCTGACGGCGGGGCTGGTCGTCCTCTCGCTCTTCCTCTCGGACTTCTTCGACATGGTCGGCACGCTGATCGGCGTCGGCGGGATGGCGGGGTACCTGGATGAGAAGGGCGAGTTCCCGGACGTGCAGAAGCCGCTCCTCGTCGACTCGCTCGCGGCGGTGGCGGGGGGGCTGGCCGGGTCCTCCTCCGCGACGACATACATCGAGTCGGCGGCGGGCGTCGGCATTGGGGGGCGCACCGGGCTGACGGCGGTCGTGACCGGCGTGCTCTTTCTTCTCGCGATGCCCTTCTGGCCCCTGATCGGCATCGTCCCCACGCAGGCGACCGCGCCCGCGTTGATCCTCGTCGGCTTCCTGATGAGCGGTGTGCTCGCGCCGCGCACGGTCATCGGGGAGGGGGGCAGGGAGCATGTTGCGGGCGGCATCGACTTCAACGATCTCGTGATGGGGCTGCCCGCGCTGGCGACGATCCTGCTGATCCCGCTCACGTACAGTATCACGAACGGCATCGGCGCGGGCTTCCTCCTGTACACTGTGCTCCGACTGGTGCGGGGCGAGTGGCGGAAGATTCACCCGGCGCTCTACGTCGTCGCGGCGGTCTTCCTGCTCTATTTCCTGCGCGAGCCACTCTTTGGCGTGACGGTATAGCGAGTAACGAGTAACGAGGGGCACAACCGACAATCCCCTTCTCGTTCTCATTACTCGTTACTCCCAAGGGGCGCTTGACCCCAACGAGCGCGATCCCCGCCGTAAAACGCTTCATTCCAGAGATACATCGTGGTGCGGGGTGGTCTACAGGACGAAAAAGCCGCCGTTCCCCGCCACTCCCATATTTCAAATGGGGGAAGCGGGGAACGGCGGCCCCTTACCGAGGCCGCGCTCGTTAGATGCGGCTTCGGGGAGCGTTGGGAACCTTCGTTCCTGCTGCCTGCAATGCGGCTGATGCGACGCCCGATGCGATGCGTGTGGGCGGCGACTTCGGTACGCTCTGGTTGGCGGTCTGCGTGGAGGCGATTGCGCCGGAGGCGAGGCGCGACTTCGGCGCCAGAATCGGCGATGTCCCCGCAGGGGGCGCAAACAGCATGACGGTCTCGGCGGCGCTATCCGACGCCCCATTTGTGATCGGCATAGATCGATACCTTCCCTTACTTGTACCTGTCACGGTGACTGCTACACTGTAGCATACCACATACACATGCCTGCGTAAAATACCACTTTTGCGCGAATAACACGGCATTTCGCGGAGTGAAGCGCCCGAACCGCCCGCGAACAATGGGCGCGATGCGTCGGGAGGCGCGCCCCCAATGGCACGTTTATTGGAAACGCAGGGGATGGGCACATCGTATACTGCTGCGAGTGATTGCGGCGATGGGTAGGCGCGTGACAGGAGTGGTATGGGAGCACCGGCACACGCCACATTTGAGGAAGCGCGCTCCGTTATTCTCCGCCATGGCTTCAACACGAACGCCTACGTCACGCTCCTGCCGCCGCCCTTCTCGTACTTCACGGCGCCCGGCATTGACGGGGTGATTGCCTATCAGCGGTATGGTCGCGTCTGGCTCTGCGGCGGCGACCCGATCTGCGCGGAAACCGATCTCGTGGCGTTGACCGCCGCGTTCATGCGCGCGGCGCGGCAACGGCGCACCACCATCGGCTTCCTTCCCACCACCCCGCGCGCCGCCGCGCTGCTCACCGAGCGCCTCGGCTTCGACCGCGTGAAGATCGGCGAGGACAACTTCTACGACCTCCAAGCGTGGAGCGCGCGTGGCCAGAAGATGAAACACACCCGCGCGAACATTAACCGCGCGACGCGCGAGGGCGTCACCGTGCGCCGATGCCCGCCGGACGCGGTGACGGACGATACGCGCGCGCAGGTGCAGGCGCTCATCGATGTCTGGCTGGCGACACGGGGTATGGCCGCGCTCTCCTTCCTGCTCGGTATCCACCCCTTCGCGCTGATGGAGGATCGCCGCCTCTTCCTCGCGTGGCAGGGGGAGAAGGTCGTCGGCTTTCTCGCCTGCTCGCCGATCCCCGCGCGCGATGCGTGGTACCTCGAAGACATTATCCGGGACGATGACGCGCCCGTCGGGGTGACGGAGTTGCTTTTTCAGGAGACGGTCGCCGCGCTCAAGGCGGAGGGTGGCGCGTACGGCACGCTCGGCATGGCGGCGCTGGCGGACTGCGGCCCGGCAGATCAACCGCCCGCGCATCGCCTCGCGGGGCGGATGTTCGCGGCGATGTACACGCAGCTGAACACCTTCTATCATTTCCAGTCGCTGCGCTTCTACAAGGAGAAGTTTGCCCCCGCCTTCACGGAGGATACCTTCTTCGTCTGGTGGCCGCGCGGCCTCCGCCGCCCCCGGCTGATCCGCGCCGTCGTCCGCGCCCTCGACCCGGAGGGCATCCCCGCGACGCTCCTCACCCCGATCAAGCAGCACCTCGGACGGTGGTGGGAAACAACGATTCGCCACAGAGGCACAGAGAGCATAGAGAAGGATACCGGAGAGAAGGAAGAATAGGGATTCGCTACAAAGGGAATCGGCGGGCGTTTTCTCCCACCGATTCCTCCTTCACTCTTTTCTTCCCTCTGTGTTCTCTGTGCCTCTGTGGCTACACACATCCCCCGCTAGCGGCGGCGGTCACGGCGGCCGTCGCGGCCATCCATCTCGTCGCGCGGGCGGGCGATGGAGATTTTGACGCGCTTGCCGCGCAGGTTCGCGTTGCTCATCGCCTGGATGACGCGCGGGGCGTCCGCGCTCGGCACCTCGACGAAGGCGAACTCGTCGTAGATGTCGATGGAGCCAATCGACTTGCCGGGGATGCCCGCCTCGTTCGCAATCGCGCCGACGAGGTCCATCGGGCGGATGCCCTGCTGCCGCCCGGAGCCGATGAAGAGGCGCGTCATGCCCTCCTCGACGCCCTCCGCGTCGCCGTCAATCGTCTCGACCGCCGCCTCTTCGAGCCGCTGCGCCACGTCGCCGCGCGCCATGCGGATCGCCGCCGCCGCGATGTCCATCGGGTCGAACTGATCCGCCAGCGCCTCGACGATCATCTGCTCCTGCCCGAAATTCCCCTCCTCCAGCACGCCGAGGAGCGCGGCCTTGAACGCCTCGCGCCGCCGCGCCGCGACATCCTGAAGCGTCGGCAGGCGCTTGACGGTGACGTGCTGCCCGATCACGCGCTCGATCATCCGCAGCGTGTACCGCTCGCGCGGGTTGACGAGCGTGATCGCCTCCCCGGCGCGCCCGGCGCGGCCCGTGCGCCCGATCCGGTGCACATACGCCTCCGGGTCCGTCGGGATGTCGTAGTTGATGACGTGCGAGACGGCGGGGATGTCCAACCCGCGCGCCGCCACGTCGGTCGCGATCAGCAAGTCCACCTGCCCATCGCGGAATCGGCGCATCACGCGGTCGCGCGCGCTCTGGGCGAGGTCGCCGTTGATCGCCTCCGCCGTGTAGCCCGCGCCGCCGAGCCGCTCCGCCAACTCGCTGGTCTCGATCTTCGTGCGGCAGAAGATGATCGCGGACTGCGGCGTCTCGACATCGAGGATGCGGGTGAGGGCGTCGAACTTGTCGCCGCCGGGCAATTCGTACGCGGTCTGCGTCGTCAGCGGCACGGTGACGTGCGCGACGTTGACACTGACCCGCTGCGGGTCCTTCAGGTACTTGCGGGCGAGCGAGGCGATGCGCGGCGGGATGGTGGCGGAGAAGAGGGAGGTCTGCCGCTCCTCCGGGATCGCCTCGAAGATGAACTCGATGTCCTCGATGAAGCCCATGTCCAGCATCTCGTCCGCTTCGTCGAGCGCGACCATCGTCACGTGCGAGAGGTCGAGCGTGCCGCGCCGCATGTGGTCCATCACGCGCCCCGGCGTGCCGACGACAATCTGGACGCCGTGCGAGAGCGCGCGCAACTGCCGCTCGATCGGCTGCCCGCCGTAGATCGGCAGCGTCGTCGCGCGGTGGTAGCGGCCCAACTGGTGCATTGCCCCCGCGACCTGGATGGCGAGTTCGCGCGTCGGGCAGAGGATGAGCGCCTGCGGGTCGCGCACGGCGGGGTCGATCCGTTCGAGCATCGGCAGGGCATATGCCGCCGTCTTGCCCGTGCCCGTCTGCGCCTGCGCGATCACGTCCTTGCCCGCGAGCATCAGCGGGATCGTGCGCGCCTGGATCGGCGTCGGCTCCTCGTACCCGGCGTCGGAGATCGCCTTGAGCGTCTCCTGCGAGAGGTTCAGTTCCGCGAACGTCGGTATATGCGCGGCCTCGGCGGGCGTGCCGGACGAGTCAGGCGCGGCGGGGGCGTCGCTCATCGCCAGTTCCGTCGTGACGGCGCGACGCGGGCGGCGCGGCCCGTCCCCATCACTCCGCGTCGGGCGGCGGGAAGGGCGGGAATCATTGTTGCGTGGTGGGCGGGAAGACATGCGGTGCGTTCTCCTTCTTGCCCACCCCCGGCCCTCCCGACGCGGGAGGGGCGTTCAGCGCTCAAACTGTTCGGTGTGATTACCAGAGCAGCGGTGGGCATCTATTCCTCTACAGTATCCCACACGCCACCAAACTGCCCCACCCCCGTCCCCCCGAGATGTATTCGTTGTCGCCTTGCCGGGGAACCCTAACCCCCGGCCCCTTCCGTTCCTCGGCGCGGGAAGGGGGAGCGAGCCTCCGAGAGAGCGTGGAGTTCGGTGGAGCATTCGGATACCGAAGTAAGTCACCCCTTCCCAACGCCAAGTGACGGAAGGGGGCCAGGGGTTAGGTTTCCCGATGCGGTATACTCCATCCTATCGTGAATCACGTCTGCACTCCCCTCCCGTCTTGGGAGGGGCTGGGAGTGGGTTTTCCCATGCACATCGCGCCCACGCACAAGGCATTCGACGCCTACGCCGCGACGCTCGCGGATTACCACGAGCGGCATGTGACGCACGAGGGCGCGGTGCGCTTCGCCTTCCAGACGCTCCTGACGACGCTCGCGCCGACGGGCTGGAACATCATCGCGGAGCAGACGATGCCGAGCGGCATCCGGCCCGATGGTATCGTCAAGGACACGTACAACCTGACGCGCGGCTACTGGGAGGCGAAGGACACGGCGGACGACCTCGACACCGAGATCGCGAAGAAGATTGCCAGGGGCTACCCGCTGACGAACACCCTCTTCGAGGACACCCGCCGCGCCGTGCTCTACCAGAACAAGCAGCGGCAGCCGGACGTGGACCTGACCGACCGGAAGAAACTGGCGGCCCTGCTCGCGCAGTTCTTCTCCTTCGAGGAGCCGGACATCGTCGCCTTCGGCACGGCGGTCGAGGCGTTCCGGCGGGACATCCCCGCGCTCGCGGAAGGGTTGAAGGCGACGATCCACAACGAGCGCGCCATCGCCAATGCCCGATTCATCGCCGCCTTCAACGACTTCGGGCAGACTTGCCGCACCTCCATCGACCCGCAGATCACAGACGCCGCGCTCGAAGAGATGCTCGTGCAGCACCTGCTGACCGAACGGCTCTTCCGCACGATCTTCAACAACCCCGACTTCACGAAGCGCAACCTGATCGCCGCCGAGATCGAGCGCGTGATCGACGCCCTGACGAGCAAGGCGTTCAGCCGCGCCGACTTCCTGATGGCGCTCGACCGCTACTACCGCCCGATCGAGGAGGCGGCGAAGGGCATCACCGTCTGGTCGGACAAGCAGACCTTCCTCAACACCGTCTACGAGCGCTTCTTCCAGGGCTTCTCCGTGCGGCAGGCGGACACGCACGGCGTCGTCTACACGCCGCAGGCGATCGTCGATTTCATGGTCAACAGCGTGGACGAGGTGCTCCATACCGAGTTCGGCACCGCGCTCGCCGCGCCCGGTGTGGCGATCCTCGACCCCGCGACGGGCACGGGCAACTTCATCGTCAACATCATCCGCTGCATCCAGGAGACGGACCCGTTCGCGCTGCCGCACAAGTACCGGCACGAGTTGTTCGCGAATGAGATCATGCTGCTCCCCTACTACATCGCCTCGATGAACATCGAGCACGCCTACTTCGAGAAGGCGGACGGCTACCTCCCCTTCGAGGGCCTCTGCTTCGCGGACACGCTCGACATGGCGCAGTCGCCACAGTTGGGCCTCTTCAGCGAGCAGAACACCGCCCGCGTCCAGCGGCAGAAGGACGCGCCGATCACCGTCATCATCGGCAACCCGCCCTACAACGTCGGCCAGAAGAACGAGAATGACAATAACAAGAACCGCCGCTATGACGTGATCGACAAGCGCATCCGCGACACATACGCGAAGGATTCCAAAGCCAGTAATCGCAACGCGCTCTCGGATGCCTATGTGAAATTCTTCCGTTGGGCCTCGGACCGCTTGCAGGGTCGGAATGGAGTCGTGTGTCTCGTCTCAAACAATTCGTTTGCAGACCAGATCGCGTTTGATGGAATGCGGAAGCACCTTCTGCAAGACTTTACGCGAATTTGGCATCTCGATTTGCACGGTAACGTGCGCCAGAATCCGAAGATTTCTGGCACGGCGCATAACGTCTTTGGCATACAGGTAGGCGTTGGAATCACCATCGCCATCCGTAATGCCGAGCACACAGACCGCAATCTGTACTACTATCGCGTGCCAGAGATGTGGCGCAGGGCAGAGAAACTGGACTTTCTCAAGCAATCCATGAATCTCAGTGGAGTTGAGTGGCAACAACTGTTGCCCAATGCGCGCTATACGTGGCGAACAGACAAGATGCTGCCTGAATATGAGGCATTCATTCCGCTTGGTACAAAGGAAGCAAAGAGCAGTCACACTGTCGAGATCGCAACGGTCTTCAGGACATTCTCGAACGGAGTGAAGACGAATCGCGATATATGGACGTATGATTTCAACCGAAATTCACTCGTGTTGAAAGCAAAGCGATTCTGCGAGGCGTATAACAGCGAGATAGACCGATGGAATCGGCGTGACACCAACACCGTGAGTGTTGATGATTCTGTCTCATACGACGACACACGCATTAAATGGAGCCGTGATTTAAAATTCGATCTTCTGCGAGGACACAATGCCCTGTTTAGCGACACGAAGATTCGCGAATCCCTTTACCGTCCCTTCTGCAAGGAATGGCTGTTTTTCGACCGAATCCTTAACGAGGAAGTCTATCAAATGCCAAATATTTACCTCAACCCGCAATATATTAATATGACAATTTATTTAAGTGCCGCTGGTAATAATAAGGCATTCCACTGCCTTATCACCGATGTTCTTCCCGACATTCACCTCACGGGTGACTCTCAGTGCTTCCCGTTCTACACGTACAACGAGGATGGCAGCGGGCGGCGGGAGAACATCACGGAGTGGGCATTGGGGACATTCCGAGAGCGGTACGGCGCGGCGGTGACGAAGCGCGACATCTTCCACTACGTCTACGCCCTCCTGCACCACCCGGAGTACCGCACGCGCTACGCCGAGAACCTGAAGCGCGACCTGCCGCGCGTCCCGCTCGTGCCGGACGCGGCGACCTTCGCGGCCTTCGTCGCGGCGGGCGCGCGGCTGGCGGACCTTCACCTGACGTACGAGAGGGCGGCGGCATACCCCCTTGCCCGCACGATCACCACCGAGGGCGCGACGCTGAAGACGCTCGCCCATGTGGAGAAGATGAAACTCTCCAAGGACAAGACCGCCGTGATCGTCAACCCGCACCTGACGCTGGCGGGCGTGCCGCCAGAGGCGTTCCAGTACCGCCTCGGCAACCGCTCCGCGCTCGATTGGGTGCTCGATCAGTACCGCGTCAGCACCGACGCCCGCAGCGGCATCACCAGCGACCCCAACCGCCCCGACGACCCGGAGTACATCGTCCACCTCATTGGCCAGGTCGTCACCGTGAGTGTCGAGACGGTGCGCGTCGTGGCGGCGCTCCCCGCGTTGTCCGCGACGTTCGGTGAGGGGGCGACGTGAGTTTCCTGCCCCTGTCTGACGCGACGATTACCGATGTGTTGAAGCGGAAAGAAGGCCAACTCTTCGACCGCAAGAGCATCCAGATTGCGCCGAAAGAGTTCGCACGGCATTTGATCGCGTTCGGCAATGCCGATGGTGGCGACATTGCCGTCGGCATCACAAATACCGGGGAGATCGAGGGGTTAAGCAAGAAGGAAAGAGCGGTCAACGCCCTCCTTCAAGCGTCGATCAACTTTTGTACTCCCCCGGTGCATGCGATCGGTCGTGCGGTCCCATGCATCAATCGGGGTGGCGAAGACGACTTTATTCTCCTTGTTACTATCGAATCAAGCGCCCGCGTGCATACCACGACGAATGGAGAAACGTATTTCCGCGTCGGGGATGAGAGTCGCCATCTCTCATACGAGCAACGCCGCCAGCTGATGTACGACAAGGGCGACCAACAATACGAGGATGAACTCGTCGCGGAGATTGAGAACGAAACGTTCGACGCGCAACTCCTCGCACGATTCCGCGAACGACTTGACATCGAAGGGGATACCGAACGACTTCTTGGCGCGCGCTATCTTGCGCGCAAGGAGAAATCCGCCCCCACAAAGGTGACGCGCGCGGGAATTCTTCTCTTTCACACGGATCCAACACAATATTTCCCAACCTATGGGATTCGATTAATCCGGTACGAAGGAACGACTGTCGCCACTGGCACGCGGCAGATTCTTTCCGTGAATGAGCGGTACGAAAAGCCGTTGCCGTCTCTTGTTGAAGAGGTTTTCCGCGATGTTGGCGGTATCCTGCGCCAGTTTACACGTCTCAATCCAGCAACATCCACCTTCGAGCGTCAGCCGGAGTACCCGGCGTTCGCGTGGCGAGAGGCGATTGTCAATGCCGTGACACATCGCGCCTATAACATCAGCGGGCAACAGATCGAGATTCGGCTTTTCGACAATCGAATGGAAATAGAGAGTCCGGGGCGATTACCCGGTATGGTTCGTGTGGAGAACATGCGTGATGTCCACTTCCTGAGAAACCCGCGCATCGCACGCGTGATGAACGATTTCGGGTTCGTCCAGGACCTCGGCGAAGGTATAGATCGTATGTACCAGGAGATGGAATTGTTTGGACTACCACAGCCCCTATTCCGCGAGCGGGAGGGATCACTCCTTGTGACCCTGGAGAATGCGATTGCAAGCCGGGACTCTGTCATGAACGTTGCAGAAGTGATAAACAGTCTTCCAAGAGAGCAACGACAATTGCTGCTGGCGATGATCCAACGAGGAAAACTCGGCCCGAAAGCTGCAGAAACAGTGATCGGTCGCTCGCGCCCAACCGTTCTCAGGCATCTCAATAATTTGATCCGTTTAGGACTTGTGCTACGCCAGGCGGCCACCGATAACGACCCAAATGCGATCTATATCATCGCTATTCCTCTCTCGCGAGAGGACCTTGCGGTGGCTGTGCCATAGAGTCAACCATCCCGCAAGCACTTTAGAGTGACCTTTAGAGTACTTTAGAGTAGAGGGGGATACGTACTACTTTGATTCCTCCGCACCCCCAGCCTCTGTCTTGCAGACATAAGAGGTCTAAAGCCGCTGTGCCCCGCTGACAACAAAAGGCCGGAGGTGCATGCACACCTCCGGCGAAAGGAACGGAACGAGGATCAGTCGCGCGAGTCGTGCCCGGTCGGCTCGGCGGTCGTCGCGGCGGGGGCGACGCTGAGAATCTTCACGCCCGAGGTGCTGGCCGGTGCGGCGGCGGGCGCTGCGGCCGGGGCGTTCAGGGCCGTGGCAAAGTTCGCGGGCGCTGCGGGTGCGGCTTCCACGACCGGGGTTGCGACCTGGACGGGCGCTGCGACGGGGGCCGCGATCTGGGCCGGGGCCGCGACGGGCGCTGCGGCCTGCGGCGCGCTGCTCGTGGCGGTCGTGACGGGCACCACTTCCTTCACGCGGAAGGGAGGCCCGACGTTCAGCCGGTTCCCGCTCGGCGCAACGACGGTCGTGTTCCCGCTGAAGACGCCGGTGGAGCCGAAGAAGAAGTTGGAGTTACCGAAGAAGGGGAAGCTCCCGAAGCAGGAGGAGTTCCCCAACGCGCAGCCGTTGTTCGCGAAAACGAAACTCGGGCCACCAAAGAAGGGGGTCGTCCCGAGGCAGGAGAAGTTGCCCGACGGGCAGTTGTTCGCGGTGACGAAGTTCGGGGTGCCGACAAAGGGGAACGTCCCGAGGCAGGCGTAGTTCCCGACCGGGCAGCCGTTGTTCGTGAAGACGGCGTTGGGCACCCCACCAAACAGGCCGGGGTTGTACACGACGCCGGTGTTGAAGGCGCCGCAGTTGAAGCCGCCGACGCCGCAGCCGTAGTTGTAATTGACGTTGCCGAGGTTGTACTGCGTCGTGAAGCAGTAGTTGTTGTTCGCGTTGCAGGCGAAGGTGGAATAGACCACGTCATTGCCACTCGTCGCGGCGGGCGCTGCCGCCTCGGTCGTCGTGCTCTGGCTGACAAACAGCGTCAGCAGCACGAACACCCCCACAGCGGTCATCAGCCAGCGCGCGACGCGCCACGCATTGCCCACGGCTCGTTCGCGTTCCTGCTCCTGCTTTTGCTCGTGCTCCTCCGGTGCCCTGTGCTCCATCTGGGATACCTCCTGCAATGAGACCGACCAACCCCACAATTGGGTCCGCGTTATGAAGCCGCTCCCGCATGATCGCGCGGGGAGCAGGGGATGACTCGTGAGTAACCGCGCTCGCGCTCTTTCTGTTTCGACATCGCGTCTCGCAGATACGCATTATACCGAACCAAGCGAAAAAATCCATGCCTCGTTAATAATGGCTGTCTCCGACCAGAACAGACGAGCCTCCCGCTGTACCAACCGCCGGATCCTCGCGCATCGACGCCCCGCTTCGGCACCACCTCACACGGTACAACGCACGCAGAGACGCGATGGTTCTTCACCCACCTTCGCGCGCCGCTCTCCGACGTGGCGTTCGCGAACCGCTGCTGCATGTGCACCATCGGAACGAACGCTCACTGTACGATGTCAAGGATGCGTTGCTCCAGCGTATCCCACGGTTGTACGGGAAGTGTCGGGATGCCCCGACACGCCGCTTCTTCCCGCAGCCACTCGCCATAGAGCCAATTCTTGCGCGCGTGAGCAGGGCTATCGTGACCACGCGCCCGCGCTTGCATGTTCGCGTGCAGCGTTGGGAGATCAGGCTCAAAGAGGAAGAGCGGGCGCACGCGACCACCCGCCGCGCGCATCTGCACCGATGGACGATCCCAGAGGGAGGGCAGGATACCATCCCCTTCGAGGATCAACGTGTTGCGCTGATCCACATGATTCTCGATCACGACTTCGATGGCCGGGGAGAGCAGTTCACCGACCGTGACCAACCCGCCCGGTTCGGAGAATGTCGGCACAACCGCGCTGTCCGGTACCGGCACACCGCTCCGTTCCAGCGCGAGCCGCACATCGTCCACCTGAAGCCACGGAACGCCAATCCGCTGTCCGAGACGCGCCGCGACCGTGGACTTCCCGATGCCCGACGCACCACCGAGCAGCAGGACATACCAGTGTGCACCATCCATCCTCAGTCCTCAGTCCTCAGTCCTCAGTCCTCTGAACCTCGACGAGGTTCGTATAGAACGTCGCGCCGCCGCCCATGTCGGCGGTGCGCTGACTCGTGAGGGCGTTGATGCCGCTACGTTTCTTATGCTGGCCGTCCCACCAGATGGCGGGGGCGACGGCGACACCGGGCTTCGTCGCCGCGCCGACGAGCGCCGTGAGGAACGTCTCGCCCCGGTCGTTGAAGACGCGGACCGTCTCGCCATGCGCGATGCCACGCGCGGCGGCATCGGCGGTGTTCAACTCGATGAAGGGCGTGCCCTCCTTGTGGATGAGCGACGGCACATTGCCGAACGTCGTGTTGAGGAAGTGATGCGTGCTCGGCGTGAGCAGCGCGAGCGGGTACTTCGCGTGAAGGTCGGGGCTGCCGTCCGCGCTCTCGGCGAGCGGCGTGTGCGTCGGCAGGGGATCGAGGCCCAATGCCGCGAGCGCTTCCGAGTAGAACTCGATCTTGCCGGAGGGCGTCGGGAAGATGCCGTCCGCGTACGACGTGTACGGTGTGCCGGGCGCGGAGACATTCAGCCGCACGAACCCCTCCGCCATCAGCCGCGCGCGCGTGATGCCGCGCATGTGCGGATGGTCGGAGTCCAGCGCCTGATCCACCAACTCCTCGTCCGTGTCGCGGAAACACGGCTCGTCGAAACCCATCCGCGCGGCGAGCAGGCGGAAAACCTCGGTGTTG
>JBBSII010000036.1:0-13507 GCA_038232175.1 Thermomicrobiales bacterium | reverse complement strand
GTTCGTACTGCGTTGCGGCTCAAATACGGAGGCGCGACGCTACGTCCGTACTGACGAAGTAGCCAGGCAAATTCGCAAGTGCTGCTGTAGTACTAATACTACAGCGACACTTCATCGTTCGTACTGCCTTGACGGTCATGGAATGCAGTCATTCTGCCACGTTCGTACTGGCGAAATCGCACGCAAATCCTGAAGTGTCGCTGTAGTACTAAGAGTGCATTCAGCGGACTGCCGGGCACAAAGTTCCCGGTCATTCTCGAAACATGCACGCCAGAACCAGCAAAGGCATCAATGTAAAGATGTTCAAATCTGCCTTGGGCATTGAGAATGCGCGAATATGCGCTCGCATATTCGCGAATAATATCCAGTTTGATCTCCGACCAAGGACCAATCTCGCCATAACTCATCTGATGCTCCGCTCTGGTCGAAACACACTCTCCCGATATGGCAGTAGAGTAGAACATTAGTTCCTGATTGTCAAGTCGTGCAAATATATAGGCATAGTAGCCGTAAATCGAAAGGTAGCATCTATAACCCGCCGACCGGCCAGACATAGATGGCGGCGGCGAAGATGATGTAGACGGCGACGAGGGCCAGCCCCTCAATCCACGTACTCTCGCCATCCACGGCGACGATGGCGGTGATCAGCGCGCCCGCCGCAATTGCGACGATCTCCACGGGCGCGAAGACGAGCGTCATCCGGTGGCCGAGCAGGGGGGAGAGGAGCGCGAGCACCGGCCCGACCATCAGCGCGACCTGCAACGACGAGCCGAGCGCGATCACCATCGCGAAGTCCATATCGCCGCGCCACGCGACGGTCAGGCCGACGAGGTTCTCCGGGATGTTGCCGACGAGCGGCACGATCACGAGGCCGAGGAAGAGTTCCGGCAGCCCGAGCGTCTTCGCCGTCGGCTCCAGCACTGCCACGAAGGCGTCCGCGACGGGCGCGGTGATGAACGCGAGCACGCCGAGGATGACCGTCGCGCTCGCCCAGCCCCAGTGTGCCGCTTCCGCCGACCGTTCCGCGCCGCCCGCTTCCGGCGTCGTTAGGTAGAAGCGCAGGCTGGCGATGTAGACGACGAGCAGGACGAGCGAGACGATAATCGAGAGGTTCTGTTCCTTGCCGCTGTCGATGCCGACACCCGTGGTCAGCAGGAGCGCGGGGGCGATCAAGCCCGTCGCGGCGAGCAGGAGCAGCGTGCCGTTCATCGAGGCCGCGACCTTGGAGAACCGCTGCACGCCGTGCCGCCAGCCGCCGACGAACATGCAGAGGCCGAGGACGAGTAGTGTGTTGCCGAGCACGCTCCCCGCGATCGAGGCGCGCACGATCTCCAGCAGCCCCGCCCGCAACGCGAACCCGGCAATCACCAGTTCCGCGATGTTCCCGAAGGTCGCATTGAGCACACCGGAGACGCGCGGCCCGGCGGTCGCGCCGAGTTCGTCCGTCGCGACGCCGATCCCGTACGCGAGGATCGCCAGCGCGGCCCCGGCGATGACGAAAACGAGCACATCCGTCAGCCCGAATGCCCGCCCGAACGTCGCCACCGCCGAGAGCACGACCACGAGCGCCGCGAGCACCATGTCCCGCCGCGACACGTGGAGCGCGAACTTCGGCAGATGGGCGTTGGTCGGTGCCGTTGGCTCGGTTCGCATGGCGGGTAGTGTACCGCATTCGGGGGACGAGAAGCCAGAAGTACGATGTCAACCTTTTGTGACACCGCATGGGCTTCTCCCTTCCATCTTCCGATTTCCGGCTTCTCCACGTTGCGCGTAACTCCTAACCCATTGCCCATCGTTCTATCGCAACTTCCCTGTGAGGGAGTGCGTATGCTATCCTCTGGCAAGGAAAATGCGCATACTCCCTCCGTCCCCGCGTGTGGAACATCCGCGTCGGGGACGAATCATGCAGGAGGCCCGTTCTTTTGCGTCGCGCAGCGTCGTGCGCCGCATCGTGTTTCGTACTCATACTGCGGAGGGATCGATGGGAGCGGACGTGCGCGACGCGTCGCAGGTGCGGGTGGAGATCGTCATCCCCGTCTACAACGAGGAGCATGTGCTGCGCCAGAGCGTCGAGACGTTGCGGGCGTACCTCATGCGCTATTTCCCGTACCGGTGGCAGATCACGGTCGCGGACAACGCCTCTACAGACGGGACGTGGCGGCTGGCGGAGACGCTCGCGTGCGAATACGACGGCGTGCGCGGTTTGCACCTGGCGCAGAAGGGGCGCGGGCGCGCACTGCGCACGGCATGGCTCGCCAGCGAGGCGGACGTCGTGGCGTACATGGATGTGGACCTCTCCACGAATCTCGAATCGTTCCTGCCGCTCGTCGCGCCGATCATCACGGGGCATAGCGATCTCGCCATCGGCTCGCGGCTCCTGCGCGGGGCGATGGTGACGCGGCAGTGGAAGCGTGAGATCATCTCCCGCTGCTACAACCTGATGATCAAGGTCCTCTGCCGCAACCGAGTCTCGGACGCGCCGTGCGGCTTCAAGGCGGTGCGCCGCACGGTGGCGCAGGATCTCCTGCCCTCGGTCGAGAATCAGGAATGGTTCTTCGACACGGAACTGCTCCTGCTCGCGGAGGAACGCGGCCTCCAGATCTACGAAGTCCCGGTCGTCTGGGTGGAGGACCTCGACAGCCGCGTCAACATTAGCAAGACCGCCATGGAAGATATCCGGGGCCTCCTCCGCATCCGCAAACAACGCTGGCAGCGCCGCTTCCGCAACGGGAACGGGAAGCATTAACCACAGAGGCACAAAGAGCACAGAGATGGGAAAGAGGAGAAAAAGCATCCTTGTCCACGCGCGCATTGGCGACCGTATGTGCGTGGGAGTCCATCGATGTGATCGCCATCCCTCTATTCGGTCGCTCATTTCGTTGTTTTCTTCTGAGTTCTCTGTGCCTCTGTGTCCAATCCCCGGCAACCAATGCTGACACGGCGGGGGATTGGGCTGCTGGCGCTCGTGGCGGCGCCGCTCTTCGGGGCGGTGTGGGTGGGCGCGCTGCTCTGGGTCGCCGTGGCGCTCTTTGTCGCGGTGATCGCGCTGCTGGTGCGCGACGGCCGCAGTGTGCCCGCCGCGTCGGCGATCACCGTGCGGCGGGAGCACGAGCCGCGTCTCTCGGTAGGGACGGACAACCCCGTGACGCTCAAGGTCGGCATCGCGCACGGGCGGCCCGTGCCGCTCGTCGTCGCGGTGCGCGAGGAGCCACCGCCGCGCTGCACGATCGCGCCTGGCCCCTTTTTCACCGCTGTCCTGCCGCCCGGTGGGGAGCCGGACGAGATCGCGTACATACTCCGGCCCGGCGAGCGCGGGCAGTACGCTTTCGGGCCGCTCACGCTCCGCATCCCCGGCGTCCGCAACCTCGTCGTCCGGCAGCGCGCCGTGACGCTCGACAACTCGGTGCGCGTCTACCCGAACATCCGCGCCATCCGCACGCACGACCTCGCCGCGCGCCGCTTCCTGCGCACGGCGACCGGTCTGCGCCGCACCCGCCGCCCCGGCGAGGGGAGCGAGTTCGAGCGGCTGCGGGAGTACACGCCGGACGACGAGTATCGCCGCATCGACTGGAAGGCGACCGCCCGCCGGGGCAAACCGATTGCCCGCACCTTCGAGGCGGAGCGGGCGTGGAGCGTCGTGCTGATGCTCGACACCGGGCGGCTGATGGGCGCACCCGTCGGCGACCTGACCAAGCTCGATGTCGCGATCAACGCCGCGCTGCTCGTGGCGCACATCGGCGCGCGGCAGGGAGATCGCGTCGGGATGCTCGCGTTCGCGGATCGTGTGGAGGCGTACGTCCCGCCCGCGTCCGGGCCGCGACAGGAGGGTGTGCTGCTCGAATCGCTCTACGCCCTCCGCACGCAGCCGACCGCGACGGACTTCGGCGCGGCGTTCATCGCCCTCGCCGCGCACCGCCCGCAACGTTCCCTGCTGGTCCTGCTGACGGACGTGACCGATTGGCAGACGCCGCGCACCCTGCTCCCTGCCCTCACCGCCGCCGCGACGCGCCATCGCGTGGTCGTCGTTACGCTGCGCGACCCGGCGTTGGATGCCCTCGTCGCGCAACCCCCGGCGGACTCGACCGCGATTTACGAGCGCGTCGCCGCCGAACGACTCGCGCGCGAGCGGGCGCTCTTGCTCGCGACCATCGCGGGGCGCGGCATCGAGACCATCGATGTCCCCGCCGACCGTCTCAGCGGCACGCTCCTCGACACCTACCGCGACCTTAAGCAGCGCGCGCCGCTGTAAGCGGGTGTTCATTTCTGGCGTATCGAGTCCTGAATGACTTGATGATGCTATCTTCCTTTGATATCATTAGACGTTGAACGCGAAGCAGTGGAAGACACTCCAGCGTCTCTTCCAGAACCCGGTGCCCGCCGAGGTTGGATGGGGCGATATCGAGAGTTTGTTTATTGCATTGGACGCGACGATCACCGACGGGGCTGGATCGCGGGTGCGGGTGACGCTCAACGGGGCGCAGTTTCACAGGCATGTGCCGCATCCGAAACGCATCTGCACGCGGACGATGATTCGCGGGATATGGGACTTTCTCATTGATGCGGGAGTGAAACCATGACAATCATGATCTACAAGAACTACACTGCGGAGGTAGAAATCGACCCCGATGCGAAGGTGCTCGCCGGACGTGTCCTGCATCTGCGCGACGTGATCGTCTTCGAGGGTGCGACGGTCGAGGACGCCGAGCGGCAGTTCCACGCATCGATTGACGATTACCTCGCATGGGCCGCCGAAGACGGGTTCGAGCCGGATCGCCCGTACTCCGGCAAACTCCCGTTCCGCACGACGCCGGAGCATCACCGCAAGATCGCGCTCGCGGCGGCGCGCGCGGGGAAGAGCATTAATGCGTGGATGGACGAGGCTGTTACGCAAGCGGCGGACGCGGCGCTCGGTAGTGGCTCGAGAAACACTGAGCAAATGGCACGCTCATAGCCATATCCACATCCAAACGGGTAGCACGGAGGCGTACATGACGACCCCACAACCACCATATGGTCAGCCCGGATCGCCGCCACCGACATACTATCCCGTGCCACCGCCCGGCTCTGTCCCGCCGACGAAAAAGAGCAGACGGGTCTGGTGCCATGTCCAGGTGCTGCTCGCCGGAGCGATCCTCGCGCCCGCCCAACGCACCGTCACCGCCGCCCTGCGCGTCGTCGGCTTGGGCGAGACGCCCCAGTTCCAGTGCTACTGCGGCGGTTCCTGAAGCGGCGTCGCAGTTCTCGTCATACTGTGCCAGCGCGACTCCTACGCAAGGCTTTCTCCGTCCGATGATCGTGCGCGAACACCTGCGTCGAATTTGTGCCCGCCTCATTGGTTCGGCGTTCTGTCCATCTCGTGCAGCGTCGGGTTGAAGACGAGACTGAGCGTGGTCAGCAGGTAGCACGCCGCGATCCCGATTAGCACGGGTCGCAGGCCGAATTGCTGCACCAGGTAGCCGTCGAGGAGTACCCCAAGCGACGCGGTAGCGAGCAGGAAGGCCAGGGCAGCGCCCAGTACCCTCCCCCGCAGCTCCTCTGGTATGCGCTCCTGCAGGACGGTCATCCCGATCGGGTTGATCGGCCCAGCGGCCAACCCGGACAGAAAGAGCGCAGCCCCGGCGATAGGCAGTGCTGGTAGTGTCGCGAGCCCCCAGAAGGGCAGCCCGACGCACACAAACGCCCCCGCGAAGGTCAGCCGTCTTGGCAGCCTCCGACCCGCAACGCCGTAGAGCACGGTCCCCAGGAGGTTGCCAGCGCCGAAGCCTGCCACCATCAGGCCGAGGGCCACGGGATCGCTGAAGCGCGTCCTGGCGAACACGGGCAGCACTACCGAGAAGAGCGGGGTGTCCAGGAAGTTGGTGAAGCAGAGTGTGATCAGCAGGGAGACCAGCAGCCGGTCGCCACGGCTGAACCGCAGCCCCTCCGTCAATTCCTGGAGATACCTGCCCCGGTCACCGGATTCCTTCCTGACAGACGGCACAGCCGCAGCGACAAGGAGCGCGGAGATGCCGAACGTCACCGCATCCACCCACAGCACCCTGCTCGCGCCGAGGGGCGCGATCAGCACGCCAGCCAGTGGAAGCCCCACGAGATACGCGAGGCTCTGGATCGCCTGGGCCGCCGAGTTGGCCCGCTCCAGCGGGGTCCCGGCCAGGCCCGCAACGTCCGGCACGAGCGACATGCGCGCCGTGACGCCTGGAGTGTTTATCAGCGCGCTGACGAAGACAAGCACGAGCAATTGCCAGAAACGCAGCCCGACGGTGTAGTACAACAACGGGATCAGCGACACAGTGATCATGCTCGCGAGGTCAGCAAAGACGCTCATCCGCTTGTAACCCAGGCGATCAACGAAGGTGCCGCCGAAGAAACCAGCGAGGACGGCCGGTATCAACTGGAAGAAGGCCGTGATCCCCGCCTTCGCCGGGCTACCGGTGGTCGCGAGCACGAACCAGGGTATCGCGACGATCGCGAGCACATCGCCTATCCCCGAGATGGCGTTCCCGGTCAGGAGCGCTTGCAGTGGCAGTCTGTTTGTGCGCGTTATCGTCGCCGTCGTGTCCAGGTTCTCCATCGAGATGATTCCCTTTCCTTGAGGCCGCCGAGCAAGCGGTCGACTCAGATGTCGAGGTCCTCCACGGCGGGCTGCTCGGCCGCACTGGCGATCAGGTCGTAGAACTCGGACGGAATCTTCTCGCGCAGCCCATCGAGGGAATCGACGACCTCAAGCGTGGATTCCCCCTGCGTAGAGCCCCAACTCTGCTCGCCCAAGCCGAGATACTTTCGCCATCCCCCGAACTTGCTGCCAGAATCCGATTCGGACGTCCAACTCCAATCGGGAGAACGATCGATGTGCACCACGAACTTACCCGTGCGAGTCCGGTAGACCCGAAACACCTCGACCCGGCTTCCGGTGGAATGTCCCCACTCACCGAGGAGCACACCGGAGAAGCGTTGCTGGCGACCCGCCCCACCGTGCCCCACCCGCACGATGATCTCGTCGTAGCCCTCCCGGCGCCCCTCCTCCACCTCGACAAACCGCCGCAACGCCCGCGCGAGCGCCGCCGACAGATTGCCCCCGGCCAGTTCCTGCGCCCGCTGGTAGAGCGGGAGATCATCGTCGGAGACGTAGATCGTTTTGTTCGGCATCGTCACCTCCATCACATCGCCTTTATACGTATAAGTATACATATATGATAGCTCGGGTGTCAAGCATCACCACTGCTATACCAAACGAAGCTTCCCTCTGGTGTCGCCGCATGTCATGCTGATAAAATGCGGGACGGTCCGGCGCTTCGGGTCCGGTGCGCGTCGTTCTGCGGCGCATTCCGAGGCGGGCCATCCGATTTCGGTCCCTTCGCTCAATGCACGAGGAGAGTCCCATGCGGCAGTCGTTGAAGAATCCAGCGGTCGGACGTTTCTTCAACGGGAGTGTCGCGCATGGCGATTGTCAATATCGGGATCCTGGCGCATGTAGACGCCGGTAAGACGAGCCTCACCGAACGCATCCTCTTCGAGACCGGCGCCATCACATTGGTCGGCAGTGTCGACAAAGGCACGACACAGACCGACACAATGGAGTTGGAACGCGCCCGTGGCATCACTATTCAATCTGCGGTTGTTTCGTTCCAACTGAACACGCTCAAGGTCAATCTCATCGATACCCCCGGGCACGGAGACTTTGTCGCCGAGGTCGAGCGGTCGCTGCGCGTGCTCGATGGCGTCGTGCTGGTTGTCTCGTCCGTCGAGGGTGTGCAGCCCCAGACACGTCGCCTCGCGCGGGCCATTCGCGCCGCTGATCTCCCGATGCTTATTTTCGTCAACAAGGTTGACCGTCTCGGCGCACGCGGCGAGGCGCTCCTCGAGGACATTCGCCGCAAGCTGAGGCTGCGCGTCGTGGCGATGAATGCCGCAACCGGGATCGGTGACCGAGCGGCGGCGGTCGTCGCGCGAGATCGCGAAAGCCCGGCTTGGCGCGATCCGGTGATCGATCTCCTGGCCGAGACAAACGAGCGCGTGATCGAGGAATTCGATCGCACCGGTGGTAATCTGAGCGCCACCTTCATTGAGGCGGAGCTCCGGGCGCAGATCGCGGCGAGCAACATCGTCCCGGTCTTCTTCGGGTCGGCGATTACCGGTGTTGGCGTTGCCGAACTCCTCGCCGGGATCGAGGAGTGGCTCCCGGTGGCCGAAGAAGCGAAGGATGCTCCGGCTGTCGGCACGGTTTTCAAGATCGCTCGCCGGGCTTCCGGGGAGAAACGTGTCTATGTTCGACTTTTCGCGGGCAGTTTGGCGGTGCGGCAGCACGTGGCGCTTCACCGTCACGACGCATTCGGCGAGACGGAGCGGATCGAGGAGCGCATTACCGGCATCGATCGCTTCGCATCGGGCACTGCCGCACCGGCGGAAGCGGCGAGTGCCGGGGAAATTGTCGGCTTGCACGGGCTTCGGACGGCGCGCATCGGCGATCGCATCGGCGCCGACGAAACAGGGGCCGGGGAGATTGCCCGTGTGTTTCCGGCGCCGACGCTGGAAAGCGTCGTGCGCCCGGTCGAGCCGGGCCAGATCACGCGGTTGCGCGCGGCGCTCGATCAACTCGCGGAACAGGATCCGCTCATTTCGCTGCGCCAGCGCAATGACGCGGGGGAGATATCGATCCGTCTCTATGGCGAGGTTCAGAAGGAAGTCGTGATGGAGACGCTGTCGCGGGACTATGGCGTCGCCGTGACGTTCGGACCAAGCCGGACGATTTGCATCGAACGTCCGGTTGGCACGGGCGAACATGCTGAGATCATTTCTGAGAGCGGGAATCCATTTTATGCGACGGTCGGATTTCGCGTCGAGCCGGCCGAGCGCGGGAGCGGCATTCGCTATGTTCGCGAGCTGGGCGCATTGCCGCTCGCGTTCTACCGCGCGATCGAGGAGACGGTGTACGAGACGTTCACGCAAGGATTGTATGGTTGGGAGGTGACTGATGGTATCGTCACGCTCACCCATGCGGGATTTTCCTCGGTGATGAGTACCGCCGGAGACTTCCGCAAGCTCACCCCGCTCGTGCTGATGCAGGCGCTGCTCGCTGCCGACACCGAGGTCTGTGAGCCGGTCGAAGAGTTCGATCTCGAAATTCCGGAGGATACGTTTGGCGCGGTCTCTGGAGCACTGGTGAACGCGCGCGCGACGATGCGCAACGCGTTTCGTGACGGCTCGTCGTACCGAATCATCTGTGCGATCCCAACTGCGGAACTGCGCGCCGTCGAACAACAGTTGCCGGCGCTGACGCGCGGCGACGGCAGTTGGATGTCGCGTTTTGCGGGGCATGTTCCGGTGACCGGTGATGCGCCAATCAGGGCGCGCATCGGCCCGAAGCCGCTCAACCGCGCGCACTATCTGGCCGACGTCGCGCGGTCGTAAATACCGGTTTCACGGCGTTGACGTGCCGCGCGAAAGTCGGAGGGCCGCGCCGGAGGGCGGTTCACGAACCGCCCGTGCGCATCAATCATCGTCGTCGCGATGGCGCGGGCCGTTCTTCTCCCAGGCGAAGTGCGGGTAGGGGCGGTTGCCCATCGTCGCGCGCCAGATGATCGGGTTGAGGATCGCGGGGTCAGTCGCGTCGGCGACGCTGAAGTCGAGGGTGTCCGAGACCTTCGCGTCCTCCAGCGCCTGTCCCTTCAGGTCGCTCGCCTGCCCGTTCAGCGTGTCGAGTGGGATCTGATTCGGGATGACGGTATACGGCGAGAAATCGGGTGTGTCCGCGAACATCGTCGTCATCAGCGGCGCGGTGAGGTCGAACTGGTTCATCGGCGGCAGGCCGAGGATTTGCTCAATCGTGCGCACCATGCTCGTCTGGTTGTAGAGCGCGCTGTCCACGATCCCCTGTTTGTTGTACGCGCTGACGACGTAGCCGATGGTGCGGTGGCCGTCCACGTGATCGACGCCGTTCTGCGCGTCGTCCTCGGTGACGAAGACGGCGGTGTCGCGCCAGTAGGGCGAGTGACTAAGGGCGTCGATGATCCTGCCGAACGCGAGGTCGTTGTCCGCGACCTGCGCCTCCGGGGTCGGCGCGCCGGACTTCGTGCCGGAGGTGTGGTCGTCCGGCAACCAGATGACGCTCAACTGCGGCAGGTCGCCCATCTCGACAAAGCCATTGAACTCCCGCAGCCACTCATCCGCGCGAATCTGATCGGTGATCGCGGTCTCGAAGGCGGGGTAGGCGTGATCCTCCGTGGCGAGGAGCGGCGGCGTGATCGCGTTCGCCGTGTACGCGAAGATGCCAGTCTTGTCGCGCCAATCCTTGTACATCGCGGCCCAGTCCAGCGTCCGTATCTCCTGCCCGTCCTTCGTCACGGTGTTGATGCCGTCCTCGCCGTAGTTGCGGAGCGAGACGTTGTGCGCGAGGGCGTTGCTCCAGAGCGAATCGGGCGGCAAATCGAGCGAACTGGTGCCGTATGGAGTGACGCTGGGGATCGTGCTGTTCGTCGGAAAGAAGCCGTAGACGCGCTCGGCGAAGACATTCGCGATCGCCTCATCCGTCCACTGGTGGCCGTCCGCGCTGTTAACGGAACTGGCGTAGTAGTTGTCCAGCAGGCCGAAGCGATCCGCGAGGGCGTGGTGGTTCGGGCTGACGCGCCGGGGGAACTGCGCCAGTTTCGGCTCGCCGTTGCCCGTGCCCATGTCGCCGAGCACCTGATCGTAGGTGCGGTTCTCCTTGATGATGTAGAGCACGTGCTTGAAGACGGACGGCTCCCCGATGCGCGCGGGTACGGGCACGGGCGCGGCGTCGGCGCGGGGCGGCTGGACGGAATCCGCCAAGGCGGCGGTGTATCGGTTGTTCTCGTTGAACTGCGCGGTGTAGGCGGCGAGTTGCTCCGCGTTCGGCACGGACACGAAGGTGACGCTCCCCGTCAGGCTGAAGACGCTCTTGCCGCCGTTCGGAATGGCGCGTTGCGGCGTGCCGAGCGACCCTTCGCCCTTGTTGTTCGCGACGGCGAGCCGTGTGCCGCCCCCGACGAGCGCGACCGCGATCGGGTACCACTCCGTCGGGATGAAGCCGGTGACGCCGCTCGTCGCCGGGGCGTCGGCGTGGGGGCCGCTGTACGTGCCCGGCGGGCGGGCGCGGGCGTCGAGCGCGACGACGGCGATGGCGTTGTTGCCGCCGTTGGCGACGTAGAGCAGTGTCTGATCGAGGCTGAGTGTCAGGCCGTTCGGCATCGAGCCGAAGGGCAACGCGGCGTCCGGGCGGACGGAAATGCGCTCGATCTCCGCGTTTGCCCCCGCAGCGCCGGTCAGGTCGAGCACAGAGATCGTGTCCTCGTTCGAGTTCGCGACGTAGAGCCGGAAACCCGCCTTGTCGAAGGTCATCGCGGTCGGGTGGAGGCCGACGGCGATCTCCGGGCGCATCCGATCCGCCATGACATCGTAGACGGAGACCGACCCCGCCGCCGCCGCGCCCGTCCGTGGGTCAACCTTCACGGGAAAGAGCGGGTCGATGCTCTCCCCCGATTGCGGCAACGGCCCGCCCCAGTTGCTCGTGTAGACCGCCGTGCCGTCCGGCGAGACGTACGCCCCGAAGGGCGAACTGCCGACGGGCAGCGTCCGCGTCACTTTCTTATCGGAGAGATTGACGACGCCCAGGCTGTTCGTGCCGAAGAGGGCGACGTAGAGCGTCCTGCCGTCCGGTGCGACGGAGAGACCGGCGGGCCAGGTCTTCGCGCCGGTGTCGATGTCGCCCTCGAAGGTCGCCTTGCCGGTCGCGTCGAGGGAGACGACGCCGATCTTGTGATCCTTGCCCTTCGCGTAGTAGAGGCGTGTGCCGTCCGGGCTGTAGGCGATCCCGGCGACGTTGCGGTCCTGCTTGTCGAACTGTTGCGTCACCTGCCCGGTCGCGGGGTCGAGCAGGTACGTCAGGTTCGTCGTCATCACGGCGAGTTGCGTGCCATCGGGCCGGAGCGCCATATCGACGGGCCGCTGATCGAGCAGCGTCACGTCGCCCGCCGAGCGAATTTTCTGGTTCGTCGGGATGAGGAACCACCCGTCGCCCTGCTTGCCGATCAGTGTCACCGCGCCGCTCGTCGCGCTCCCCGTGACGAGGGCGACGAGCATGACGACGCTCGCCATCCGTCGCCGCGATTGTGCCATTCGATGGAGCCAAAGCGGGGCGTGCATCCTCACTCCTCTGTCGTGCGCGATTGGGCCGTCGCAAGAGAGTAAGAGATCGACGCGCCGCCGTCAAACCGACCCGCTCGAACTGCGTCACTTCGGCGGGGTGAGTTGGTTACGCCGCCATCTGACCCATCTGGCGGCAGGTCTCCTCGCAGCGGCGGCACGCCTCCGCGCAGGTCCGGCAGGCCGCGACATCGCGGTGCTTCTCGCACTCGGCGGCGCACGCCGCGCAGACATCCGCACAGACGGCGCAGATGTTGCCGTGGAAGCGGGAACCGCGCGCCATGAAGCGGACGCTCTGTGTGCAGGTGTCCGCGCAGTCGCGACAGAGCCGGATGCAGTCCGACATTTCGGCGACGCGCTCGCCCATGCTCAGGCACGTCTCGGCGCACCGCTCGCACGTGACCAGGCACTCCTGACAGTTGGCGATGCATTGCTCCATCAGTTGCATGTGATCTTGGAAGGGCATCGTGGTATGGCTCATACTGGCTCCTCATTTCTGGTGATTTCGCGCGGGTGCGATTGTTGCACCGCACTATCGGTATCGCAGGAAGGACGCCACGGGCGTGTGCGCCACGCCGCACCGAGGAGCGGGGCCGCCGACACGATCACGACGTACGCGACGAGCGGCTGCGTCGGCACACCGAAGCGGGTGTTGCTGCCGCGTTCCAGTAACGCCTGCACAATCGACGCCGCCCAGACAATCGCGCAGAGTGTCACAATCAGGGGCGAGGGCGACCACCATCGCCGCACACGCCGCACGCTCGCCGCCATGAGTGTGAGCAGGAGAAACGCGACGTTGAGGGCGACGAACACGCATCGCTGCGCCATCCACGCCGCGCCCACCACCCGCCCGACCGTTGCATCGCGCGCGCTGTCCCAGCGTGGCGTGCCCGGCGAGTTCCAGAACCGCGCCCAGCTGACGAGGACGCTGCGGCCGTAGCGCACCGGGTGGTGCAGGAAGAGCCGGAGCGAGAGCGACGTGAATGCTTGCGACAGTTGCGCGTTCGTCAGGCCGGTGCGCGCGAGCAGTTCCGGTCGCGCCGCCCAGATCGTCGTGACGGGGGAACCCGTTTCCCGTATCGTCTCATCCCGGTAGCGCAGGTAGACATCGCGGAGCGGCGCGTCCCGCTCCGGCGCGTCCTCGATGAACCCGCCGCTGTGGTTCGAGAGGTTGTACCCCGTCAGCACCGTCGGCGCGAAAACGCCGAACCGCGCCGCGTTGTACGCCGACCACCCGCCGATCAGCAGTAGCGCCGGGAGCAGCAGACAACAGATCCATTGAGCGATAACGGCGCGTCGTGCGTGGATGGCGCGCGCATGGAGCAGGAACGGAAGCAGGAGCACGAGC
>JBBSII010000035.1:0-13887 GCA_038232175.1 Thermomicrobiales bacterium | reverse complement strand
GGTCGAGCGCATCGGCGATCTGCTCGATTATGACCTGCCCGCGTTCCTCACCACCCGCAGTAACCCAGGGTAGCGTAGGCTACCGTTCTTCATCAAGGAGGCAGCGACGATGACCGCGACGGCAGCACCCACCCCGCTCACCCAGCGCCCGGAGTGGCAGGCGCTCCAGGCGCACTACGACTACATGCGCAATGTGCAGTTGCGCGGCCTCTTTGACAGCGACCCGGAGCGCGGCACGCGCATGACGATCGAGGATGTCGGCATCTACTACGACTACTCGAAGAACCGCGTGACGGACGAGACGATGCGCCTGCTCCTCCAACTAGCGGAGGGTGTCGGGCTGCGCGAGCGCATCGACGCGATGTTCCGGGGCGACAAAATCAACGTCACGGAGCGGCGCGCCGTGCTCCACACCGCGCTGCGCGCCCCGCGCGACGCGACGATCATGGTGGACAGCCAGAACGTTGTGCCGGAGGTCCACGCCGTGCTGGACAAGATGGCGGAGTTCGCCGACCGCGTCCGCAGTGGCGCGTGGACGGGGCACACCGGCATGCGCATCAAGAATGTCGTCAACATCGGCATCGGCGGCTCCGATCTCGGCCCGGTGATGGCGTACGAGGCGCTGCGCCATTACAGCGACCGCAGCATGACCTTCCGCTTCGTCTCGAATGTGGACGGCACCGACTTCGCGGAGGCGACGCGGGACCTCGACCCCGCCGAGACGCTCTTCATCGTCTCCTCGAAGACCTTCACGACGCTGGAAACGCTCACGAACGCGCACAGCGCGCGCGACTGGTGCCTCCGCGCCCTCCACGACGAGCGGGCCATCGCGAAGCACTTCGTCGCCGTCTCCACGAACACAAAAGAGGTGGAGAAATTCGGCATCGACACTGCCAATATGTTCGGCTTCTGGGACTGGGTCGGCGGGCGGTACTCGATGGACGCGGCGATTGGTCTCTCGACGATGGTGGCGATTGGCCCGGAGCACTTCCGCGCGATGCTTGCGGGGTTCCACGCGATGGACGAGCACTTCCGCACCGCGCCGTTCGAGCGCAATCTGCCCGTGCTGATGGGGCTGCTCGTCGTCTGGTACGCGGATTTCTTCGACGCGCAAACGGTCGCGGTGCTGCCGTACGACCAGTATCTCAAGCGGTTCCCGGCGTACTTGCAGCAGTTGACGATGGAATCGAATGGCAAGTCCGTCACGCTGGACGGCACGCGGGTCAACTACCAGACCGGGCCGATTTACTGGGGGGAGCCGGGCACGAACGGCCAGCACTCCTTCTACCAACTGATCCATCAGGGCACGAAACTGATCCCCTGCGACTTCATCGGCTTCTTCCAGACGCTCAACCCGCTCGGCAACCACCACGACCTCCTGATGGCGAATGTCTTCGCGCAGACGGAGGCGCTCGCCTTCGGGAAGACGGGCGAGGAGGTGGCGGCGGAGGGCGTGCCGGAGTACCAGGTCTCCCCCCGCACCTTCGAGGGCAACCGCCCGACGAACACCCTCCTCGCGGAGCGGCTGACGCCGGAGACGCTCGGCACACTCGTCGCGCTCTACGAGCACAGCGTCTTCACGCAGGGGACGATCTGGGGCATCGACTCCTTCGACCAGTGGGGCGTCGAACTCGGCAAGGCGCTCGCGAACCGCATCGTGCCCGAACTCGAAGCGGCGGACGAGCCACATCTCACGCACGACAGCTCGACCAATGCCCTGATCCGGCGCTACCGGGCGCGGAGATCGAAATGAACAGCGAAGGACGCAGGGAGAAAGGATTGAACCACGAAGGCGCGAAGGACACGAAGGAGAGAGGAGAAGGATAGTATATTTCTTCTCTCTTCCCTTCTTCGCGTTCTTCGCGCCTTCGTAGTTCAAATTCCCTCTTCATAGCGCCTTAGCGGTTCGTGAAAGGAGCCATCTGTGAGCACATCGACTGGCGGCACTGTCCGCATGACGCGCGGCAAGTTTGACGGCATCAGCGCGGTGGCGAACGCGAATGGGGTGATCGCGGCGGCGGCGATGGATCAGCGCGGGTCGCTGAAGAAGGCAATCGCGCAGGCAAAGGGTGGCGAGGTTGACGCGGCGGAGTTGAGCGAGTTCAAGGCGATCGTCAGCGAGGTGCTGACGCCGTACGCCAGCGCGATCCTGCTCGACCCGGAATACGGCCTTCCCGCGATGCAGCGGCGCGCGAAGAATGCCGGCGTGCTGCTCGCGTACGAGGAGACGGGCTACGACGCGACGGTAAAGGGCCGCCTGCCGGACTTGCTGCCGGAATGGTCGGTGCGGCGCCTGAAAGAAGTCGGCGCGGACGTGATCAAGATTCTTCTCTACTACGACCCCGACGATGACGAGAAGATCAACACGATCAAGCACGCCTTCATCGAGCGCGTCGGGGCGGAGTGCCGCGCGAACGACATCCCCTTCTTCCTCGAACCACTCTGCTACAGCGACACCGTCGGCGACGAGAAGAGCCTCGCCTTCGCGCGCGTCAAGCCGGAGAAGGTGACGAAGTACATGCGCGAGTTCTCCGAACCGCGTTACGGCGTGGACGTGCTCAAGGTCGAGGTGCCCGTCAACATGCGCTACGTCGCGGGGGCGGACGCGAACACGGACGGGCAGGTCGCGTACAGCCGCGACGAGGCGAAGGGGCACTTCGTCGCCGCCGCCGCCGCCGCGCGCGTGCCGTTCATCTACCTCAGCGCGGGCGTGACGGACGAGATCTTCCGCGAGACGCTGGCGCTCGCCGCCGAGGCGGGCACGCCCTTCTCCGGCGTCCTCTGTGGCCGCGCGACGTGGCAGGACGGCATCCCCATCTACGGCAAGGGCGGCGCGACGGCCCTGCGCGTCTGGCTCCAGGATCGCGGCGTGCAAAATATCGAAATGTTGAACGCCGTCCTCGCAAAGGGCGCGCGGCCGTGGTGGGACTTCTATGGCGGCAAGGAGAAGATCACGGTCGATCCTACCCCCTAACCCCCTCCCTCGAAGGGAAGGGGAACCGGATCAAATGTGGCGTCTCTCCAATGGAACACTCGCTCCACTGCTTGACGGATGCCTCGGTCGGGGGGATGATTTCGGTTGCCCCATGCCGTGCGCGGGGCCGATCAGTACGCCCCATTCATCTCGAAAGGACGTGGCCGGTGGCAACGACGTTCAACTATGTCGGCAAAGCGACGAAGCGCCAGGACGGGCCGAAGAAACTGACGGGTGAGGAGCAGTTTACCGGCGATATGACGCTGCCCCGCATGATCCACGCGCGGCTCGTCAACAGCATCTACGCGAACGCGAAAATTCGGAGCATCGACACGAGCGCGGCGCGTGCGCTGCCCGGCGTGGTCGATGTCTGCACGGCGGAGGATTTGCTGCCGATGTGGAAAATGCCGCCCGCCCGGTTGCCACTCGCGCAGGGGCGCGTCGTCTTCTACGGGCAGCCAGTCGCGGTCGTCGTGGCGCAGACGGAGGCGATCGCGGAGGAGGCCGCCGCGCTCGTCGCCGTCGATTACGAGGAACTACCCGTCGTCACCAATGTCGAGGCGGCGATGCACCCCGATTCCCCGCGCGCCATCTTCAAGGAGGAGGGCGGGGCGGACGAACTCGACATGCACGCGGCGGTCGCGGCGATCGCGGAGGAGAAGCGCGATTTGCCCCCGAATGTCGCCGCCTTCAAGCACTACCATCGCGGTGAGATCGCGCAGGGGCTGGCGGAGTCCGATGTCGTCATCACGCGCAAGTACAAGACGAACATGGTGCATCAGGCGTACATTGAGCCGCACTCGACGGTGGCGATGGTGGACAACACGGGCAACCTCTCCGTCTGGACGAGCACGCAGGCGATGTTCTACTGCCGCTCCGCGTGCGCGCAGGCAACGGGCCTGCCGGAGAACAAGGTACGCATGACGGCGATGCCCTGCGGCGGCGGCTTCGGCGGCAAGTTCCTTCTCTACGAGCCGCTGACGGCGATCCTCGCCCTGAAGACGCGCCGCCCAGTGCGCTTCGTGCTCAGCCGGTCGGAGGAATTTCTCGCCGCGAACCCCGCGCCCGGCTGCGTGATCGAGTTAACGACGGGCGCGAAGAAGGACGGCACGCTCCACGCACTCAAGGCGACGGTGATCTTCGACACGGGCGCGTTCCCCGGCGCGCCGACGGGCATCGCCTGCCTGCTGCTCGGCGGCTACTATAAGGTGCCGCACCTCGACATCGAGGGGTACGATGTTCACACGAACAAGACGACCCTCGGCGCGTACCGCGCGCCGGGCGCACCCCAGGCGACCTTCGCCATCGAATCGAACATGAGCCTCCTGGCGAAGGAACTCGGCATGGACGACCTGACGTTCCGGCTGAAAAATGTCGTCGAGACGGGCGACCCGCTGCCGGACAACACACCGTGGGCGCCGGTCGGCCTCAAGGAGTGCCTCGAGGCGTTGCAGAAGCACCCCGCGTGGACGGGTCGCGGCAACGCCGAGCACGAGGGCGTCGGCGTCGCCATCGGCGCGTGGTTCGGCGGCCTTGAACCGGCGTCGGCGGCGTGCCGCCTGAACGCGGACGGTTCGCTCGCGCTCGTGCTCGGCTCGCAGGACATCACCGGCACGAACACCTCGTTCGCGATCATGGCGGCGGAGGTCTTCGGCATCGACGTGGAGAAGGTGCAAATCATCTCCGGCGACACCGACACCGCGCCGTACGCCGGGTCCGCCGGTGGCAGCAAGACGCTCTACACCGTCGGCCCCGCTGTCGTGCAGGCGGTTGAGGCGGCGAAGAAGCAACTGTTGCAGATCGCTGCCGAGCAACTGGAAGCGGCGGTGGAGGATCTGGAGATCGTGGACGACAAGGTCCGCGTCAAAGGCGCGCCGGGGCAGGAGAAGCCGATTGCCGAACTCGCGCGCATGACGATGACCTTCGGCGGGCGGTACGCCCCGGTCTACGGCAGCGGCACGACGGCGCAGACGAACCGTGCCCCCGGCGCAGCCGCGCACCTCGCCCGCGTCAAGGCGGACCCGGAGACAGGAGAGGTGCGGGTGCTCCAATACATCGCGGCGCAGGATGTCGGGCGGGCGATCAACCCCGCGTCGGTGGACGGCCAGATCATGGGCGGCGTCGCGCAGGGCATCGGCTGGGGCCTCTACGAAGGCATGGTCTTCGATGATCGGGGCACGCTCCTGACCGCGTCGTTCCTCGATTACGCCGTGCCCGGCATGGACGCCGTGCCCCCGATCGAGACGATCATCCTGGAAATTCCCGCGCCCGTCGGGCCATTCGGCGGCAAGGGTATTGGCGAGCCGCCCGTCGTCCCCGGCGCAGCCGCGCTCGCGAACGCCATCGCCGACGCCATCGGCGTGCGTGTCTACGAAATTCCGATGACTCCGGAGCGCATTGTGCGCGCCGGGCAGGCGAACGGGGGATAGGTTTACCCTATCCCCTGGCCCCCGCCCAACGCAGGCGGGGGAACGTGTTTGGCACATAGTGCCGGTAATCGCTGAGGCTGGTGAAAAACCCTTCGAGGCAGAAGAGCCACCTCGGTGTTCGGCTCGTTCCGGCCCTGAAAGGCCTCGTTGTGGCCTCACATCATCGTCGGCAGGAGGTGCGGCGCCACTATCACCAGCACTCCATACCCGATCAGCGCCGCCGCCGCGACGCGACCGACGAGCACGCCGATCGGCAGCGACTTCTCCACGAAGATCAGCAGCGTGATCGCCGCCATGATCGCGATGTTCATCACGCCGAGCGGGAAGAGGATCGCGAACAGGAGCCAGCAGCATCCCAGACAGAAGAGCCCGTGCTCCACCCCCATGCGCACCGCGCCGCGAGGGCCGTCGCGCCACGACCCGAGCACGAACTGCAGCGGCGTTCGGCAGCGGCCGAGGCAGAGCTGCTTGAGCGGCGAGAGCTGATACAGCCCGGCGACAACAAGGACGCCGCCGCCGATCCGCGCCGCATGCGCCATCAGCCAGGGCGACCGACCCGCGAGGCGCTCGGCGGCGACGGCGAGGGTGTAGGCGAGCACACCGGCGAGCGCCCAGACGACGAGGTAGGAGCCGACGAAGAGCCAGGTCGGCACGAGCGACTGGCCACGCTGTTGCTTGCCCCGCTGAACCGCGCTGAAGGTGAGGATCATCGGGGCGGCGGCGGGGAACATCATCGCGACCATCATCGCCACCCAGATGGCGAGAAAGAGCGGCGCTGCCATGCCCATCGTCAGCGCGTCGGCGCGCATCCCCATCGCATCGTCGCGCAGGGCGAGGGATTGCCAGATGACGACCGCCCAGGCCGCCGTCGCCAGGGCGAGCAGGACGCCGATGATCAGCGTGCGTTCCCGTGGCAGAGGATAGGGTTGCTCGGTCGCCATGGTCACACTCCTCGGAATCCGCTGATTGACCCTCGTCCCGCAGGGCGAGGGTCATACCCCAATCGGCTACGTCGCGTTCGACCACTCGATCGGCGCGTAGTGGCCATTCTTGCCCGAGTTGTCCCAGCGCATGCCGTAGTCGGTGAAGGTGCTCCCCTGGTCGCCCGTCGCCATCGCGATGCTCGGGGCGAAGGGATGAGCATTGGACGCCCAGATCTCCTTGTCCGGCACCAGGGCGGGGACGGCATGGACCGCCATCTGCAGCACATTCGGGATCTCAATGGAGCGGCGCTTGCCCTCCTTCGTCCAGGTGAGGGGCGCGACTTTGACGCCGAGGACGGTCGAGATCAGGGGGGCGAGGTTCGCGACCGGCCCGCCCGCAGCGCCGGAGAAGATTGCCTGCAGCGCTGCCTGTTGTCGCTCATCGGCGCGGTCGTCGAGATACAGGGCGACGGACCAGTCGCCGGCCCCCATCGGTCCGGGCGTCCGGGCGATCAGGGCGACGTTCAGGCCGTCGAGCGAAACCCCGTCCGCGTCCCCGCGATCGACATGGAAGCCGAAGGCGACCTCGCACGCGCCCGCCGTGGGCTGGGAAGAGAGGGACGGGGCGACGGAGAAGAGGCAGGGACAGACGACATCGCAGTTGCAACTCTCGAAGTAGTCCCCCTCAAGCTGCCACCGGATCTGCGTCGCTGTTGTACTCATGACCGACCTCCTGATACGGTATCCCTCGACGAACACGGGCAGGAATAGAGACTGCGAAGTACGTGGATGAAAGCACATTGGGATGCGTCCCGTCAAGTGCGTCAATGACATAGCGGGGAAGCGTCTCAAAGCCGGCCTTCGCTGTTGTGCCCAGTGTGCCGGGTAGTGCGCGGGCGCCCTCTGGGCAGCATGGGGCGGCAGGCAATGAGGGTTTCCTACGCGATATACGCCCCATCTGCGGTGCTGGCGGCGGTCCTCGCGAACAGGCCGAGGATGCCCTTCGTGTGCTTCGCCGGTGGCGGTACCCATTGGGCGCGGCGGGCGAGGAGCAGCGTGTCCATTTCCTCCAGTGTCAGGCTGCCGTCGCGCGTGCCGACGATAGCGAGACGGCGTTCCGGCACGTTGATCTCGATCAAATCGCCCTCCTCGACGAGCGCGAGCGGGCCGCCATCCATCGCTTCCGGCGTCACATGCCCAACTGCCGGGCCTTTCGCCGCGCCGGAGTACCGGCCATCCGTCACGACGGCGCATGTCGCGGTCAGTTCGATGCTGGCGGCGATGATCGCGGTGGCGTAGTACATCTCCGGCATCCCGTTCGCCTTCGGCCCCTCGTAGCGAATGACGACGACATCGCCGGGCTGCACGACGCGCGCGATCAGGGCGGCGACCGCGCTGTCCTCATTGTCGAAGACGCGCGCCGGGCCGACGTGGACGTGCATCGCCTTCGGCACGGAGAAGTGCTTGATCACCGCGCCCCCCGGCGCGAGGTTGCCGCGCAGCACGGCGACGCCGCCCTCCGGGCCGAACGCATCGTCGCGCGGGCGGATGATCTCCTCCTTCGGCACTTTGACATTCATCAGGTAGCCGCGCGTCTCCGCGAAGAAGCGGCTCCGCTCGACTTCCTCCAGATTCTCGCCGAGCGTCCTGCCCGTCACGGTCATGCAGTCGAGGTGCAGGAGGTCACGAATCTCCATCATCACCGCCGGGACGCCACCCGCGTACCACATGTACTCGACGGGATACTTGCCCGTCGTCTTCGCGTTCGCGAGCACGGGCACCTGCCGGTGGATGCGGTCGAAGTCGTCAATCGTGATCTCCACGCCGACCTCGCGCGCGATCACCGGCAGGTGCAGCAGGCTGTTGGTCGAACCGCCGACCGCCGCGTGCAACATGATCGCATTCTCGAATGCCTCCTTCGTCAGAATCTGGCTCGGGCGAATGTCGTGCTCGACGAGATGCAGTATCTGCTTGCCGACCGCACGCGACACCCGCAGGTGGTACGTCAGCGGCGAGGGGATGAGCGCGCTGCCGGGGAGCGCGAGGCCGAGCGCCTCCGAGAGCACCTGCCCGGTGCTCGCGCTGCCCATGAACTGGCACGCGCCGCAGGTGGGGCACGCGCCGTGCTGATGGAATTCGAGTTCCTCCTGCGCCCTCTCGCCGCGCTCAACTGCCGCCCCCATGCCCCACATGTAATCCGAGGTGACGGAGTTCGGCGCATTCATCTGCGTGCCGCCGGGGAGGTGGATCGCGGGGAGGTCGCACCGCGCCATCGCGATCAGGTGCGCGGGCACGGACTTGTCGTTGCCGGAGATGACGACCATGCCGTCGTGTGGGTGGCCGAGCGCGTGAATCTCGATCATCGCCGCCTGCACGTCGCGCGAGACGAGCGAGTAGCTCATCCCCGCGTGCGCCTGCGCGACGCCGTCGCAGATGTCGGACGTGTAGAAGACGCCCGGCTTGCCGCCCGCCTCGAAGACGCCATTGGAGACCTCCTCGATCAGTGGCCGGAAGTGGAACGTCCCCGGATGACCCATGCCGTACGCGCTCTCGACGAGGATCTGCGGCTTCGCCAGGTCCTCCTCCGTCCAGTTCATCCCGAGGCGCAGCGCGTCACCCTGATGGTTGACCTTCCGCAGCCGCTGGCTCTTCAGTTCCGTCATCGCTGCTCCCCCGATCAGGTGGGTTATCGTCTCACGAAACGGCGTCATACCGTTTCGGCCATTCCACTCAGACTCAACATTGGTAAAGATAGCAGGCAGGAGTGATCCATCTCTACGGATGGAAGATACTCGGTCGCTACAATTGCTCCCACTCTTCCCGCGAAATGCCCGCCTCGCGGAGAATCCGTGCCAGAAGGCCACGGCTGATATCGCCCGCGTGCGGATTGGGGAGCGGGAGTTTCTTCGTTTCCCGTTCCATATACTCGTGATCGCCACCGGCGTAGGGGCTGGTGAAGCCACGTCGCTTCAGGTAACGGATGAGATTGCGGCGGGAGATCGGGCCGAAGGGCAGCATCTACGCAACATCGCGCACATTGAGGTCAATGCCGTTGATGATGGGGAGTGGATGGTGATGGGCGATACCGACGAGAATCCACCCTTCTAAGACCGATGCGAGTTCCTTTGCCGCCGCTTCTCGCGTCGGCGCGGTAGCCCAGAGGCCATCAAAGCCGGGGATCGTGGCGAAAATCGTCTCATTGTCCTCGATGGTTTCATAGTGTGCGTCCCGGAGCGCCGACGCAATATACTTCGGTAGCAGCAATTCCTTTACGTCCATCTTCGATGCAATTGCCATGCTCTCCCCGCTCTCGTCTCCATCATTCCGCGTATACTCAATGCAGTGTACATCATCTCCCCGCAGTGGCCACACGATGCGTTTCTGCTCATTGAGGCATCGGTGTTCTCGCTATGGTGCGGCGCGGAGAGCAGCGATTTAGGTCGAAATGATGCATCTCGAAGAAAGGTGGCCGTGATGACGCGGATTCCCGGTGTTGATCCAAATGGGGTGGAGCGGCCCATCGCGGCGGTCTTTGAGGCGCAGACGAGCGCGTGGGGTGGGCCGCTGCTCAATCATCTGCTCTATGCGCGCAGGCCGACGATCTTCCGGGGCGCGCGGGCGATGTGGACGGGCATCGGCTCGTCCGGGCTGATTGATGAGCGATTGCAGGCGCTCGTCAACCGACGAGTGGCGTCGCACAATGGCTGCGAATTCTGACAGGACATCAACGCTGCCGTGAGCAGCCAACTCGGTATCTCCAACGAGAAAATCATCGCGCTGCCGGAGTACGCGACCAGTCCGCTCTACGACGACGCGGAGCGGGTCGCGCTCGAATACGCCGACTGCATGACGATCACGGGGCGCGACGTGAGCGACGACCTCTTCGTCCGCCTCCGCGCAACGTATGACGACGATGCTATCGTGGAACTGACCGCCGTGATCGCGTGGGAGAACTCGTCCAGCAAGTTCAATCGCGCGCTCCGCGTGCCGTCGCAGGGGTTGTGGAAGGCGAGTGGCGCGGCGACGGACGCCCCTACCTGAACGCCGCAAACGGACGCCGCGCCCCCAACTGGGGGCGCGGCGTCGAGTGATGCAAAGTCACGGCGCTGTTGATTGTTGAACGAGAAACAGAACCGGTCTTAGCCGCGGTGGTCATCCTGCTGGTTGACCGTTGTCGGAGCGGCGGGGACGCTCTGCACCTTGACCGTCGTTGTCGCCGGGGCCGCCGCCTGCTGCGGGGCCGGGGCGTTCGGCGCGGTCGCGGTGGTAGCCACCGGGGCGGGCGCTGCCGGAGCAGTCACCGTCGCTGCCGGAGCAGCGGCCTTCGGGGCCGGTGCGGCGTACGTCGTCACCGGGGCCGTCTGCGTGGCAGGCGTGCTCGCCACCTCGAACGGGCGGAAGACGCCACAGCCGTTGACGAAGAAGTTGTCGCAGTTCACCGTTGTCGCGCCACTGCGGAAGAGCGGGAAGCCGTTCTGGCAGAAGTAGCCGCGACCGGGGACGAAGGCGAGCTTGCCGTCGCCGCAGAAGCGGTTGTCGTTGTAGAAGACGGTGCCGCCGACGACCGTGCCGCCCGCCGGGAAGGTGTTGAAGCCGTTCCCGTTGAAGCTGTTCCCGTTGATGAAGTTGCCGTTGAAGCCGTTGCCATTGAAGAAGTTCCCGTTGCTGTTGATGAAACCGCCGTTATTGTTGAAGAAGTTCCCGTTGACGAACGACGGCGAGACGAAGCCGCCATTGTTGATGAAGCCGCCGTTGTTGTTGAAGTTGCCGTTGACGAACGAGGGGGAGACGAAGCCCGCACCGAACCCGAAGTCCGGGAAGACTGGGAAGACGCGCTGGCCGTTCGGGCAGACATTGATCAGATTGCCGCCGCTGTCCGTCACGATGCTGACGACGCCGCCGCAGTAGCGCGGGTCAATGTACGTGCTCACGACCGTGTTCCCGACGAAGCCTGTGCCGGTGTTGGTGTTGATGTTGGTGTTCGGGAAGATGTTCGCCGTGGGGGCGCAGGTCGTGTAGTTGATCGGGATGCAGTTCGGCGTGTCATACGCCACGGGTGCTGCGGCGCTCGCCGTGATGCTCTGGCTGAGCGCGATGAGCAGGGCGACCACGCCCAACGCACCGAGCGCCACCCACCGCACCAATGAGCGTGTCATTGTCATGCGATCCTCCAACCGTACCGCGATCGCGGCGTGCGAGCTTGAATGTGCCATGTCCATGTTCACTGTCTACCTCCTGTTACCGTACCGGACAAAACCGACCGTTACGTTGTGATTATACACACGTTTACGTCAGAAAATCTACATTATGTAAAAAGTGTCACCCCGGAGAGAGTAGCCAGTAGTCAGTAGCCGGTAGTCAGAAGGCCGTAACCAACCGATCACCGGCAGCATTCAATCGATATGACGGTGATCGGGGCGGCTTGGTTCTGCGCGCTCGCACATGGACATTTTGCAAGCCACCAGAAGCGTTCAGGGCGACGAGTGGCCACCGGCTACTAATGAGTGCGACGTGACATAACATCCCCGCCATGCTATCATGCCCGCGCGACGCGACCGCATGTTTCAGAATATAGAAGAGCCGGTGGGGTTTCTGGGTAAAGGGGGGAATGTGAATCAGCGCCTGTTGCGCGGCCATGCGGCCGGGATTCGTTGGGCGAGCCTGCTGGTGCTGGGCCTGCTGCTCGCGCCGTTCACCGTCCTCGCCGCGCCGCCGACAGCGACGGCGACGATTCCGGCAACAGCGACGGTTCCGACGCTCGTTCCCACGAATCTGAATGGCCCCGGCACGCAGATTGGTTCCGCGCCCGCACCGCTCGGCGCGCGCACCGGCCCCTCAAATCCGCAGCAGTCGATGACGATTGCCGTGTCGCTCAAAATCCAGGATCAGCGCGCCCTCGACGCCTTTCTGAAGGACCTCTACACCCCCACCTCGCCGAATTACAAGCATTACCTCTCGCCCGCCGACTTCTCGAAGCGGTTTTTCAACGCCACGGGTCGCCAACAGGTGGCCGATTTCCTCCGCGCGGCCAAACTGAGCGTCATTGATCGCGGCATCGGCTCGATCATCAACGCGACCGGCACGGTAGACCAGTTGCAGGCCGCGTTCAAGATCACGATCTCGGATTATCAGGACGGCTCCGGCACGGTCTACGCCGCCACCGATGTCGCGCCGACCGTCCCCACCACCATCGCGCCATTCATCCAATCGGTCGTCGGGCTGGACAACGCGATCCAGATCAAGACCCACATGGCCCCCGCGCCGGAACCCGCCCCGCAGACCGATGTGAACGATGTCGCACCGGTCGGCACGCCCGCCACGCCGCCACCCGGCACATCGGGTTGCGACGCCGCGCTCAATGTCGCCGCGAACTACGGCGCGTACACACCGAACCAACTGGCGACAGCGTACAACTTCTCCAGTTTCGCGGTGAAGAATGAGCAGGGGCAGGGGCAGATCGTCGCGCTGATGGAGGTGGACGATTACCGCGATGTCAACGTGGCGGCGTACCAGAACTGCTTCCATACAGCGGTGCCGATCACGCGCGTCCCGGTGGACGGCGGCACGCACCCCGGCGCGTTCCAGCAGGAAGTTGAGTTGGACGTGGACGCGATCATCGGCATGGTGCCGAAGCTCCAGCAGTTGCTCGTCTACGAGTCCGACTACCGGATCGTCGCGATGATCGACGCCTTCCAGATGGCGGCGAACGACAACATCGCCTCCGTCATCAGCATCAGTTTCGGCGGCTGCGAGCAGGCCCGCCCGCTCCAGACGTTCATCATGCCGGAGAATACGATTTTCGAGCAGATGGCGGCGCAGGGGCAGAGCGTCTTCGCCGCCTCCGGGGACAGCGGCTCGCGCGATTGCAACCTCTTCCGCACGCCGACCGGCGGCAATCTCTCGGTCGATGACCCGGCGAGCCAGCCGTACGTCACCGGCGTCGGTGGCACGCGCCTGACCATCGACCCGACGACGAACGCCTATATGAGCGAGACCGCCTGGAACGGCTTCGGCACTGGCTCCGGCGCGGGCGGCGCTGGGCTGAGTACGATCTGGCCCGCGCAGGAGTACCAGAACGCCCCCGGCACGCAGAACGCCTACAGCAACGGCAAGCGGCAGGTGCCGGACGTCTCCGCCAATGCCGACCCGAAGGCCGGCTTCATCATCTACACGACCGACCCGCAGACCTGCCCGCGCGTGACGAGCAGCACCGCCAGCAGCTGCTTCATGACGACGGGCGGCACGAGCGTCGCCGCGCCGATCTGGGCAGCGGCGGCCACCCTGACGAACCAGCGACTGACCAACGCGGGCTACCCGAAACTCGGCTTCGCCAACCCGCTCATCTACCGCCTCGCGCAGACGAACCCCGCCGTCTTCCATGATGTCACGACGGGCCACAACTGCTACGACGCCTCCTGCGACGGGACGACCGATCCGCGCTACCCCGCCACGGTCGGCTACGACCTCGCGACCGGTATCGGCACATTCGATGCGAGCGCGTTCGGCGACGCGGTGCTCGGCAACCTTCCGCACATCACCGGCACGACGCCGACGACCGGCT
>JBBSII010000034.1:0-13928 GCA_038232175.1 Thermomicrobiales bacterium | reverse complement strand
GGTGGCGTGGGCTTCAGCCTGCGTCTCTGTCTTTTCGAGAGACGCAGGCTGAAGCCCACGCCACCGACGCACATGTCCACTGCTCACTGCTCACTGACGACGCGCCATGCTATACTCCCATCCATCATCCCGCGTCTCTGGCATGGCAGTTGCGTAGCAGCAGGGCATGGATACGTACCACGATGATCAGCACTGGGTCTTTCCGCCGCGAGGGAAGGTTCGCATGACCGCCCGTTCCACCGCGCCGATTGTCGGCATGACGCGCCGTGCCGCGCTGCGGCGGGCGGCGGCGTGCCTGCGCGGCGCGAAGCGCGTCCTCATCACCACGCATCTCAGCCCGGACCCGGACGGGCTTGGTTCCGCGCTGGCGCTCGCCTCCGCGCTCGACCGCATCGGCATCCCGGTGGCGGTCGCCATTGGCTCGCCGGTGCCGGATCGCTACCGATACATGGACAACAGCGCGCGTGCCCGCGTCTACGGCAAGGACGATGCGCTGCCGGAGGCCGATGTCGCCGTGGCGCTCGACACAAGCACGGGCTGGGACCGGATGGGCGCGCCGGGGGAGGCAATCGCCGCCCGATCTGCCGTGAAGCAATGCGCCGTCGTCTGCCTCGATCATCACCCGCACACGGCGATCACCGTCGATGTGCCCGTGATCGACCCGCAGGCGACCGCGACGGCGGTGCTCGTCTACCATCTGATCCTCCTGCTCGCGCACGACCTGACGCCGGAAGAAGCGAGCTGGCTCTACCTCGGCATCGTCACGGACACGGCGTCGTTCCGCTTCCCGAACACGAACGCCGAGGCGCATCGCATCGTCGCGGACCTCGCGGAGCGCGGCGCGGATGAGCGCCGTCTGTACGCGGAGATGTATGAGAGCACGTCCGTCGCGCGGCTGCGGCTGCTCGGCGAGGCGTTGCAGGGCATCCAACTCACCTGCGACGGCCAGTTGGCGGTGATGACGGTGACGCGGGAACAGTTCGCGCGGTATGGCCTCGCGGTGGAGGATGCCCCCGGCTTCGCCGATCATGCCGCGACGGTCGAGGGCGCGGAAGTCGGCGCGGCGCTCCTGGAGTTCCCCGACCGGCGCACCCGCGTCATCCTTCGCGCCTCCGGCAACGTGCCGGTGGAAGTGATCGCTACGGCGCTCGGCGGCGGCGGACACACTTTCGCGGCGGCGGCCGTCGTGGAGGAGGACGCGACGGACACACTCCGCATGTTGATCGATGTCGCCGCTCCGTACCTCCCCTCCGAAGTCCCCACGAACGTCTACCCCGCCGCCGACTGAGGTCACCCCGCGCCCGGTGCTATACTCGTGTCCTGCGGGTGATAGAGAGCGCAGAGGTGGTGCAGCATGGCGAAACCAATGAAGAGCATCGACATCACGAATAAGCCGGAACTCGTCGACGTTGCCGAAGAAGTGCGGGCGGCAGGCGAGCCACGTACGCTCCGGCGCAATGATGAGGCTGTGGCGATCATTGTGCCGATCATAGCCATGCCGATAAGGCCGCCGAAAGCGCCCACGACACGACGGCTGAAACCGAAGAAACTGACAGACGCAGACCTTGCCGCCTTCCGCTCTGCGGCAGGCGGCTGGAAAGATGTCGATATCGATACATTCATCGAGGATATTTACACCGCTCGATCTGTCGAGCGGATTCCTGATGAGAGATGACCTTTCTCGTCGATAGCGACTGGGTTATCAGCTATCTCGGCAACAGACGAAACGCTGTGACGCTGCTGGATAGTCTGGTCGTCGAAGGTCTCGCGATAAGCATCGTTACGTACGCCGAAGTCTACGAAGGCATCTACTACGGGCGTGATCCGGCCAGTAATGAAGCAGCGTTTCGTCACTTCCTGCGTGGCGTACGGGTGCTCGGAATAAATCGCACGACTGCACGCCGGTTCGCGATGATCCATGGGAGGTTACGGGCGCAAGGTCTCTTGATACCGCCTCCTGATCTCGTTATCGCCGCAACGGCGATTCAGCACGATCTCACCCTCATGACATGGAACATGGAATCTCCGACACTTCCAGCGCATTCCGAACCCCAAGATTTACCCGTAGCCAATCACCGACTCCCAGGAAAGCGAGCGCTCGGACAATGACAACACCGACACCGATACGCCCGGTCCAATGGCGCGACTGGGGACCGGAGGCATTCGCCGAGGCGCGCGCGGCGGACAAACCGATACTCCTGAGTATCAGCGCGGTCTGGTGCCACTGGTGCCATGTGATGGACCGCATGACGTACGGCAACCCGGAGATCGCCGCGCTCATCAACGCGCGCTACGTGCCGGTGCGGGTGGATAACGACCTGCGCCCGGACATCAACGAGCGCTACAATCAGGGCGGCTGGCCCTCGACGGCCTTTCTCACCCCCGCCGGGCACGTCATCCACGGCGGCACGTACCTGCCGCCGGAGCAGATGCTGCCGGTGCTGAACGAGCTGCACGATTACTACCGGATCAACCGCGCCGAGATCGAGCAGAAGACCCAGGCGCTGCTCGCGCAGGAACAAAGCAAGCGCGGCGGACCCGGCGGCAGCGCGCTCCCGCAGAATGCGGCGGACACCGTGCTGGAGCGGATGGAGCGGCAGTACGACAGCCGCTACGGCGGCTTCGGCTTCAGGACGAAGTTCCCGCACCCGGAGGCGATCGACCTGCTCATCACGGCGTTCTGGCAGACGCACGACCCCTTCTGGCGGGAGATGGCGACACGCACGCTCGACGGCATGACGGACCGGGGGATGTACGACAACGTCGCGGGCGGCTTCTTCCGCTACAGCACCGACCGCGCCTGGCAGACGCCGCACTTCGAGAAGATGAGCGAGTCGAACGCCGGGTTGCTGCGCGTCTGCCTGACGGCGGCGACGGTCTTCAATACTCCGAAGTACGCCGGTGTGGCGCGCGACGTGTCGCGATACGTCCTTGAAACCTTCGCGGACCCGAACGGCGGCATCCGAGGAAGCCAGGACGCGAACGAGGAGTACTATCGCCGCGACGCCGCCGGGCGCGCCGCGATGGACGCGCCGTACGTGGACCTGCGCATCTACACGAGCTGGTCCGCGCAGATGGTCGCGTCGCTCCTGCTTGCCAGCGTGACACTCGCGGACGACCCGCGCCGCGACGAGTACCGCGTGACCGCCCTCGCCACCATCGACCGCCTGCTCGCGGAGTCGCAAGACGTGGATGGCGGCCTGTTTCATATGATCGCGCCGGACGGCACGCGCGGCGAAAAAGGGCTGCTGCCCGACCAGGTCTGGATGGCGCACGCCGCGCTCGATGCTTACGCGCACACCGGCGACGCGCGCTACCGGGAAGAGGCGCGGCGCATCGCCGCGTGGATGCTCCGCACCCTCCTCGCCCAAACGGCATTCCGCGACCGGCCAATGGACGCGACCGCACAAGGCTTGCTCAGCGAGCCGGTGTACAACCTGCCGGACAACGGCGCGGCGGCGGACCTCCTGCTGCGCCTCGCGTGGCTAACGGGCGAGGAGACGTATTTCCAGATCACGGCGCGCGTCCTCGCCGGGTTCGGGGAGACGTACGCGGCGCAGGGGGTCTTCGCGGCGGGCTACGCGCTCGCGTGGGTGCGGGCGCACAGCCAACCTCGGCACGTCGTCATCGTCGGGCCGCAGGACGATCCGGCAGTGGCGGCGATGCGCGCCGTGGCGCTCGCGTCCTATCACCCGTGGAATGTCGTCGAACCGCTCGACCCCGCGCACGACGCCGCGCGCATCGCCGCCCTCGGCTACCCGACGGAACCGATCCGCGCGTATCCCTGCATCGGCAATGTCTGCCAGCGACCCGTCGCGGACGCCCCCGCCCTCGCGGACACCCTACAGCACATGCGACCGTAGGGAGTGACGAGTACTGAGTGACGAGTACTGAGTACTGAGAAGGACATCTCCATGGCACAGGAAGAACCCCCGCATGAAACTCAGTACTCAGTACTCGTCACTCAGTACTTCCGTAGAGCGGCGCAGCTCCGGTGCCCGATCTGCGGTGAGGCGCATCTTTTCGATGGGCTGACGATGCGCGATTCGTGCCCGGCGTGCGGCTTCCATTTCGAGCGGGAGCCGGGATACTGGACCAACGCGGTGACGCTCAACTTCATGATGACGGGCGGCTTCGTCGTAATGCTCGTTGCACCGCTCGCGTACACCGGGTTGCCCGTCCTCGCGACGCTCGGCATCGGGGCCTTCCTCGCCGCGCTCGTCCCCACTCTCTGCTTCCGGCACATCAAGGCGCTCTGGCTCGCCATCGACCTCCGCATCCGCCCTCCAACGACGTTCGAGCGGCTGTCCGGCTATCTCACGGTGAGCGGGAGAAAGCAGAGGGGAAGAAGCCAGAAGCCAGAACCCAGAGGGGAAGAACCCAGTAGTTAGATGCCAAACGCCAGATACTGGATGTTGAACGCCAAGGTTCGGTTTCTGACTACTGGCTACTGGCTACTGGCTACTGGCATCTGGCATCTGGCTTCTGGCTTCTGGCTTCTTCCCCTTGTCCCCTCCCGTCCATCCTTCGCTCACGCTCTATGTTTCGGCATCCAATTGTGGGGTATCATTGGCGCACATTGTTGCGGTTTTCCAAATGATCTGTGCTGGTCAGGAGGCGCATGTCCGATGTCCGTGCCGGAGACTGATAGGGCGTGGGGCACGATGCCCAATGTCGCGCGGCGAGACGAATTGGCGATGCTGCGCGAGACGATGCTACGCCTCGGCACCTCGCTGGACCTGACGCGGACGCTTGAGGCCGTTCTCGACGGGTTGACCGCGCTCGTCCCCTGCGCGATCGCGTCGATGTATCTCGACGGGATTGTACCCGACGCGCTCGTGCGGGTCGCCCAGCGCGCCCTCGACGACATGGCCCCGCTCGCGGCGACGCAACCCCGCCCGCTCGATGGCAGCGTGACCGGATGGGCGTACCGGCACCGGCAGTCGTTGCTCCTGCCGGACCTGGTCAGCGACGCGCGCACCCTGCGCGGCGCCGAAGCGCCACCGCCCGGCCTTTCCAGCCTCGTCGTGCCGCTGCTCGTCGGGGATCGCGCGGTGGGGACGCTCATCGCCTCGCGCCGTGGCATTGACGCCTTCACGCGGCACGATCTGGGGATCGCGGAGAGTTTCGCCCCCCTCGCGGCGCAGGCCGTCGCGAACGCCCGCCTGCATGCGGAGACCGAGCGCGCCAAGACGCAGACGGAGGCGGTGCTGCAGGGACGGGAGCGCGACAATGCGTACGTCGGGGCGGTGGCGCAGGCGTGCAACTCCGCTGCGGATGGCCCCGCGATCCTCCAGGGGCTGGCGGACCTGACGGCGCAGTGGGCGGACGACGCGCGGGTCGTGACGATCGAGGGTGAGCGGGCCACGCTCGCCGCCTATGCGTCGCGCACCCCGGACGAGGACACGGCGATCCGCGACACCACAATCGCCATGTACGCGACGGTCGCCGCCGCGCCCCGCATGATCGACGCCGTTCGCCGACTGCACGCACCGATGATCGAGAAGATCGCGGAGGCGCCGGATTCGCCGCAGCACGCGGCGACGGTGGCGCGCAGCTATCACACCAAGGCGTTCATCCCACTTCGCGCCGAGGGGAAAGTCGTTGGCGTGCTCGGCGCGGGCGCGCGGGCGGAGACGCCACCCTTCGATGCGCAAGCAATCGCGACGCTCGAACTCGTCGCGGAGCAGGCGGGGCTGGCGATCACGAAGGAGCGCCTGCTGCGGCAGGTGCGGGCGCAGGTCATGCAACTGGAGGAGGCGAACCGCCACAAGGACGATTTTCTCGCCTCACTCTCGCACGAACTGCGCACGCCGCTCAATGCGATCCTCGGCTTCGGCGAGTTGATCGAGGACGGCATCATCGCGGAGCCGGAGGAACTGCGCGAGGTGGCGCACGACATCGTCATCAGCGGCCGGTTGCTGCTCGATCAGGTCAATGGGTTGCTGGACATGGCGCGCGTCGGCTCCGGTCGGATGGAGTTCGCGCGGGAGGCGGTGGATATCCGCACCATTGCCCAGCAGTGCGAGCGCATCATCGCGCCACTCATCAGCGCGAAGGGGCAACAACTCACCTTCACGCTCCCGCCCGACCTCCCGCCCGTCGTCGCGGACGGCGCACGGCTGCATCAGGCGCTGCTCAATCTCCTCACGAACGCGCACAAGTTCACGCCCGAAGGCGGCAGCATCGCTGTCGTGGGTTCTGTGACGGCGGCGCGGGTGGCGATCACCGTGCGGGACACCGGCATCGGCATCGCACCGGAATACGCCCCGATCATCTTCGAGCCATTCCGCCGCGTCGAGACGGGGTATGCCCGCTCGCAGGGCGGCACCGGCCTCGGCCTCGCCCTCTCGCGGCGGTTCATCGAACTGATGGGCGGCACGCTGACGCTCGAAAGCGCCCCCGGCAAAGGCAGCGCCTTCACCATCATCCTGCCGACGCGATAAGGGCGCAATTCACAAATCACCCACTGGCCTCGGCAATGGAGAATCTTCGCTTGGAAGGAGCGTCGTCACATGGTGACATTCGCGGCGGTTCAGGAACTGGCCCTCGCGCTGCCCGAGGCGGAGCAGAGCACCTCGTACGGTACGCCCGCGTTCAAGGTACGCGGCACACTCTTCGCGCGGCTGCGGGAGGAGGGGGACGTCCTTGTCGTGAAGGTGGACATCGACTATCGGGAGGCGCTCACCCGATCTGAGCCTGACACCTACTTCATCGCCCCCCACTACGAGAAATATCCGTATGTGCTGGTGCGGTTGACGAACGTGGAGATCGAGGACCTGCGCGAACTCCTCACCAATGCATGGCGCATGAGCGCGCTGAAGCGCCTCGCGGCCCGCTTCGAGGCGTCCGAGCATTCGGGCCGCAGATAAGATCATGCCTCCGGGGCGAGGGCCACGCCGCGCGAGAGACGTGAGAGCGCGAAGAAGGGACGGGTTGGATTGTTCTACCACCGGGACAAAGCCGCGTTGTTGAGAGAAGCCGCACGCCTGCTCGTAGGCATCCACGACGAGAAACATCACGGGTAACTCGGCTCGGACGTTTTTGTTACACATCCCACGACACGTATGCCCATGGTGACGGGGCTGTACGCAGTATCCCCAGACGGATCGCCCCGCCAGGCTGTGTGGCCGGGAAAGCGCGCGCCAAATCCCCGAGGCGGTTCAGCGTGGCGGCGTGATCCCCGCCCATGCATAGTATAGGCATGGAGGAGAGCGGTATCATCAGGGGAATTGTGCATGGCAAGTACGCAGGTGGAACCACGAATGATTGTCAAGGATCCGCGCGTGTTGCACGCTGAGCCGATCCTCGACGGGACGCGCATTCCCGTCCGGACGGTCGTGCAGCTCATGCGGCTCCACGGGGACGTACCTGCGGTTCAGTGTGAACTGCCGTCCCTCACGATCTGTGACATCAAGGCGGCGCTGCGCTATTACGACGCGCATCGTGACGAGATCGAGTTCTGGATCGCGTTCGACAAAGCCGACGATGACGGACCCCTCTAGGGGCGGGTGTCATGCCGCGCATTCGGGTGTATCTCGATGAGAACGTTCCCCTCGGTTCCTTGTGCATTACATTTCGCGGCGCGCTGCTAAGCCGCCCTCATGCGGGGTGGCGCGGGGAGGGCGAAGGCGACGACGAGGCCGAGCAGCAGCGTGAGGACGTTGACGGCTATGGAAACGACGTAGGCGTTGGCGTAGTTGCGGGCGTTCGCGCGATCCAGCGTGGCGGTGATGGCGGCGCTCGTGGCCGTATCGGATGATTGCAACGTCGGGCGCGCACAACTCGCGGGGGCGACGGCGGGGTCGCGGCTGCGCGCGTGGTCGTCGGCGCAGGTCTGGAAGTCCGCGACGGTGCGAACAATCATGCCCGTCGGGAGCGTGGCGGTGGTCAGTTGCTGCTGAAGGTCAGGGACGAGGCCTGCACTGACGGCGGGCGCGTGGGAGGCGAGGACGCCGAAGAAGACGACCCCAATGATCGCTACGCCCATCGCGCCCGCGATCTGCTGGCAGGTGATGAGCACGCCGGAGGCGGAACCGGCATCCCGATGGCCGATGCTCGCCAGCGTCACGCCAATCAGCGGCGCGGTCGTCCACCCGGCGGCGAATCCCTCCACGAACATGAACGGGAGCAGTTGCGTGCCGTGCAGCGTCGCGCCATTGCGGTGAACGATCACGCCGATCATCGCCCACGCGACCGCCTTCATCGCGAGGCCGAGCATGATGAGGCGGCTGCCCAGCCGGGAGACGAGCCGCACGGAGAGCGTCGCGGCGATGAAGAAGCCGATCGGCGCGGGCGCGAAGGTCAGCCCGGCGGCGAGCGGCGAGAAGTGCAGCCCGATCTGGAGATAGAGCGCGAGCGTGAAGAACATCGCCGGGTTCGCCGCCCCGTAGAGCAGCGCGACCAGCAGCCCCGCGACGAACGCCCGCTCGCGAAAGAGGCTGAGCGCGACGAGCGGCGCGCCGTCCCGCGCCATCTTCCACCGCTCGAACCGGACGAACCCATAGAGCATCGGGAGAGAAGCGGCCAGGCAGAGCCACGCCCAGAGTGGCCACCCCGCGTCTCGCCCCTCGACGAGCGGGAAGGTCAGGAGGAACAGTCCCGCCGTGATGATCGCCACGCCGCCGAGGTCCAGCCTCCGCGCGGCGGGTGCGCGAGATTCGCCCAGCAGGAAGGCCGCGGCGACGAGCGCGGCGACACCGATCGGGATGTTGACGAGAAAGACGGTGCGCCAGCCCAGCCCGAAGAGGTTCGCGCGAATAAGGAGACCACCGAGCGCCTGCCCCGCGAGCGAGCCGAGGCCGATCACCGCGCCGTAGACGCTGAGCGCGCCGCTCCGCTCCTTCGGTGGGAACATCACCTGGATGATCGACAGCACCTGCGGACTCATCAGCGCCGCCGCGAACCCCTGCACGACGCGCGCGCCGACGAGCAACGCGCCATTCGGGGCGAGGCCGCAGAGCGCCGACGCGAGCGTGAAGCCGCCCATGCCGAGCATGAAGAGCCGCTTGCGCCCCGCGATATCCCCAAGCCGCCCACCCGTGATCAGCGTCACCGCGTACGCGAGCGCGTACCCCGCGATCACGAGCTGAATCTGCGCGAAACTGGCATGGAGGTCGCGCTGCATCGTCGGCACGGCGACGTTGACGACGAACTGGTCGAAGATCGCCATGAACGGCGCGGCCACGACGACCGCGAGCGCGAGCCAGCGACGGTCATTGATCTGCGGTGTTACGTCGGCGGGCAGTTCGGCCCGCGTGGTGTGCGTCATGAAAAGGGCCTCTCCGTGCGGAAGATGTGGCGCCCTCACGTCCTTGAATGCCGACCAAATCCCGGCACGGCGCGCAGTATATGGGGGTGGGTCCGTTTTCACGACACCGGCGATAGCGCCGGGCTAGTGTTGCGCGGGACGAAGGTGCGCTTCATACCGCGCGACCGACGCTTCCTGTTCCTCCGTCTCAATTGAGCCGGGCCGTCGCGCGCGGACATCCGCAATCGCTGCGGCGGCGACCATCCCCTGCCAGACGCGGTAGCACGCGAGGATCGTCCCGGTGCGCCCCCGGCCCCCGGCGCAATGGACGACGACGGGCAACCCCGCCACCAGAAAACCATCAATCGCCGCAACGGTCGCCACCGCCTGCTCAACGGTCGGGGCGGTGAAGTCGATCAACGGGAGATGTGCGGATCGCAGCCCGCATTCCGCGAGCGGCGCGGCGGGCAATGGCTCCTCCGTCAGACTGACGACCGCGCGCACACCCCGCTCCCGAAGCGCGGCGAGCGCCCCACTGTTCGTTGGATACGCCATCCCCGCCAGTTGTCCCTCGATGAGCCAACTGAAGTTGCGTGGTTCGTCGCGTACATCGCCGCTCATCTACGTGCACACAATCGACTGCCACTCGCGCTCGTAATCCGCTACGTCGTAGCGTACGGGCGGAATACCCATCGATCCTAGCAGGAGCTCGAATGCCGCGCGTGGTTCGCCCGCAAGTTCGCTCGCACGGCCAACCGAAATGATGCCCTCACGGAACAGGTAGATCGCCAGGGCAACCTTCACCTGATCTTCGCGCGGCCGGTTCGCGAGCGGCGACCGCGCCAGCAACGCAAGCATTTCGCCCGGCATCGCAACCTGTACCATCGTCATCGGATACCCCTTGATGCAGTGTGAAAAGCCGGAAAGGAATCTTCTCCGCACTCGTACTCAGCACTCTCTTTACCCCCACACCTCATCGCGGTCGTCCGGTTCGGGGTCGCCCATCGCGACGGGGAGGTCCTCGCCGGTCAGCGCGGCACGGCGGTAGGTGGCGAGCGCCTGCCGAACCTGCCCGACGTGCTGGATGCCCTCGGCGGCGAGGCCATTGAGGAAAGCGGCGCGGCGGTCGAGTTCGGCGCGGCACTCCGCCGCCATCATGCCGAGACGCGGGCCGAGGGAATCCGCGACATCCATGTGTGCGTGGGTATCCACAATTGGGTCCCAGCGCATGGCGGGCAGAATCTGCGGCATGCCCGCGCCGTCCGGTTCGAGGTAGTGCATCGTCGCCATGCGGCGGTGGATGCGGCCCCCCATGCGGACGAGCCGGAGAATGATCACGAGCGTCAGGTGGCCGAGTTGGTGCGCGGGTACGCCCACATCATCCCGCAGTTGCTCCAGCACGCCCTCCACCGTGTCGTCATGCATCGCCGTGAGCACGGTATACCCCTCGTCCATCAGGTCGAAGCAGCGGCGGATGTTCGGCCCCCACATGTACGACGCGAGGTGGTCGGACCATTCGTTAATGGCGATCACCGTCTCGTTCGCCTCGATGCCGGTATCGTTGGTAACTTCCCACGCCTCGTACCACCCGCGCGGGAAGTAGATCCAGTGTTCCTCGGGCACGAAATCGAGCATCGCCGTCAGCGTCGTCGTTTTTCCTGCGTCCTGCATCGGGTCCGCCGCGATCAGCACGGAGCCGCGCCGCTCGATGACGAGCCAGCACGTCGCAAGCAGGCGCGCATCCATGCTGCCGGAATTGAGAATCTGGATGACGGACATCGGTTGCGGCGGGTGCCACTTGCCGCCCCACCAGCCGTACGGGTCGTTGTACATCGGCATCGGATCGTCCCTCCATGGGGTATCGCCGCGAGGGCGACAGCCGGTTAGCAACATCGCAAGAGCGAAGAGATCGACGATGCACGATTGTATCACGCCCGCACATCGCGCACGGTGACGTGCGGGCGCGGCGAAAGAAACCGGCAGCATATTCTACAGACTTTCCAGAGTTCAAAACTAGGCCGTACTATTATTCTACATCGCTCGTTATAGAAGATGAGCGCGGTGGCTTGCATGACGAACTATTCAGAAATTCGTGGAATGCCTGACCGTGTTGTGTGCATCAACCGTGCGATGATCGGACCGAGAACCGGGAAGTGCATGCGACCGTGGGTGATGCAGCCGTGCATGGCGCGTACAATAGGCGGAAGAATGCGATTGATGGATACCGATGATCCCCGATGGATGCGGGGAACAGCGACGGAGAGCAGAGGAGTAGGAGATGCGTGACCTCAGCAGTTACCCGCCGAATGATAGCGACGTGAGCGATCCGCGCGATCAGCAATCGCTGGAGCGCGCCGACCGCGCCCCCCTTTCCCGACGGTCGGGCGGCGGCGATCAGCGCAGCGAGTTGTACGCTCGGCTGCGCAACATCATCGACAACGCGACCGAGTCGATCCGCGTGCTCAAGGAGGAGAACGCCGCGCTCTCCGGTCAGAATGCCGAGATGACCGACCGGATCGGGATGCTCGAATACCGGATTCGCGCCGTCACGGCGGACCTCGCAAACGACGAACTGGCCCTTCGGCAATCCGCCGATGTGCTCGAACAAGTCCTCCAGACTTCGGTGCGGCCCGCCGCGACGCCGGATGCGTCCACGCCCACGCCCCGTCGCGCCATCGAACTGGCGTCGACGCTCGTGGAAGCAGCTCCGGAGCCGTCCGCTGGGGTCGCCGCCGCGCCGGTGGAGAGCATGCCGCCATCCGAAGCGCCGACCGGACCCTTGCCAATCGCGGAGTCAGTCGAGCCGCAGAGAGAGTCGGTCGCACCGGAGATGGAAGCGCCCGCTGCTCCCGAACCACCGCCCACCGCGCCGACCATGGACGTGGCCGAGACGACAGCGGCCACGTCGCGCGCTGGCGTGGCCGCCGATGGCACCTACACACTGATCGCCTACCCGTTCGTCCGCTTCTCGGACCTCGGGCAGTTCCAGGCCGCGCTGCAACGGCTCGCCGGTGTGCATGATGTGCAGGTCCGTCGGTTCGCGCAGGGGACGCTGGAGATGCGGATTGGGTACGAAGGCGGCGCGGACCTCGCGGACGCGCTCCGCACCCTGACGACGGAAATTGAGGATGTCCGCGAGGAAGAGCCGTACCAGCTGCGCGTCCGGCTCCGCACGAGCCACGAGGCCTAGCGCACGCGGCACACGGAAGGTCTGAGAGGTAGAAACGGCATGGCAAAGGCAGTAGCAGGGAAGCGCAAGGCGCAGGGTCCACGGCGTGTGCCGCGCGCCACCGTCCGCTTCACCCCCTCGGACGCAGCGGTGAGCGCGCTCCTCATCCTGACCATCGCGGGGGTCGCGACGCAGGCGATCCGGCTGACCGGCAATGTCCGCCTGCTGATGATCGCGGCGACTGGCCTCAGCATGCTCTGCGGCTTCTGGCGCCCGCGCATGTGGGTCGCGCTTGTCGGCGTGGCCCTCATCACGGCGGGCGCGGCGGCGGGGGCCTACGCGCTCAAGACTGCGGCGACGACGCTCCTCTGGATCGGGGTCGGCGCGGTGATTGTCCTCGCGCTCGGCCTGCTCTCGATCTGGGTGAGCACGCGCCTCCGCCATGTCCACAAGCGGATGATGGACAACCGGCGCATCATCGACGCCCTGACGCAGATCGACCCGGCGACGGGCGCGTTCCGCCCACCGGCGGGTCGCGAGCGGCTCCACGAGGAAGTGAACCGCGCCGTCCGCTACCGGCGACCATTCACGCTGCTCGTCGGCAGGCCGCGCAACTGGCAGATGGAAGTCGAGCGACGCGGGCTGGCGACGACGCAGGAGGTCTACGCCGAAACCCTCCGCACCGCGACGATGACGCTCCGGCAGAACGATGTCGTCGCGACGGAGCCGGAGTATTCATTTTTTGTTATCCTCCCGGAAACGACCGCTGAGGGGGGCGAGTACGCCGCGCGGCACATTCAGGAGGCGGTGCAGGGCCTCCTCGAAGTCCGGTTAGGCCTCGTGCAGTGCCCCGACGACGGCGAGACGGACGACGGCCTGCTGCGCGAGGCATACCAGGCGCTCGCCTTCGCCGAGATGGCCGATCTCCCGCTCATCAGCCGCCGCTCCCTCGTGATGGACTGAGAGCCGGGTCGCAAACGCCACCCACCCTTTATCCTCCCGCTTTGCGGTTCGCGCTGAGGATGCCTTCCAACTCGTCGAGCGCCTTGGCGAGCAGCGCGTCCTCGGTCGGCGCTTTCCCGGCGTCGTCGCCATCGGCGGCAGGCGGGCGGGAAGCGTCCGCTTCCTCCGATGTGGTTGGGGTTGAGGATGCGGCAAGAGGCGTGGCGGGGGCAGTCGGGGCCGACGACGTCGTTGGCACGATCGCGCGCCCGACATTCAGGAGGCTCCCGGCGAGCGCTTCGAGTTCGGCGACCGCCTTGAGTCGTTGCTCGCGGAGCGCCGCAAGCTCCGCCTCGTGCCGCTGCCGCTCCTCCACGAGCGCCTGACGCATCGCCGCGACCTCATCGCGGGAGGTCGCCTCGGCCTCCGCGATCGCCCGCTGGGCCTGCTCCCGGATCGCGTGCGCCTCCGCGTACGCCTCGACGACGAACCGCACCGCCTCCTCGCGCATGATCTCCGGGCCGTCAACGACCGTGGTCTTCTCCTGCTCCAACCGCGCCGCGCGCT